>NZ_JBHUSF010000213.1:0-15618 GCF_042673295.1 Rhodococcus sp. NPDC057014 | reverse complement strand
CACCCGCGCCCTGGTCGCCGCCCTGCGCACCCTCGTCGAACAGATCAAGGTGCTCACCGAGCAGATCGGCAAGCAACTCGCCGGGCACGCCGACGAACACATCTTCACCAGCCTGCCCCGCTCCGGCACCGTCCGTGCCGCCCGGCTGCTCGCCGAGATCGGCGACTGCCGGGCACGATTCCCCACCCCCGAAACGCTGGTCTGCCTCGCCGGCGTCGCCCCCTCCACACACCAGTCCGGCAAGGCCACAAGCGTCGGATTCCGTTGGCCGCAGACAAACAGCTCCGGGCATGTGGGCCGGCGATGGTGATGGTAAGTCGGCGACGTTCTGGCTGTCGGTCTATCTGGCGATCCTCAAACTGTGGGATAACGCGTGGAAAGAGTTCATTCCGTCCTCGACTACGATGTAGGTATCCGTCGAGTCTGGTTCTCTACCAGAGCAATTGCGAGTCTCAACGCCCAGATACCACCGCGCGGTGCGAGCTCGGGGACACTTTCCCATTGAACGGTCCGCGCTCAGGACACTCCACTTGGTGACCCGATCCCCTGGACCCGAAGGGTACCGGGCGACCAAGTGGGCCATACGCTGGAAGTCAGCGCTCAACGCTCTGTCCATCACGTTCGCAGACCGGATGTCAGCAGGCGAAGAACGCTGATCGAAAGAAAAAACGAAAGCACGTGGGATAAGTAGCTTGACGGTTTGGCTTCGTCAACGAGCCATTAGACGATGTTGTTGCTCATATGTCACCCACTCGCAGTGGATTTCGATCAAGCGCCGATAACGCAAACAGCCCGTAAACGAACTCACCGGAGGTGATGCCTTTCCGAAGTTGGGACACGTGGAACCGCACAACTGCTGTTAGTCGGCGTTTGTACTCGGTGATGTCGATTGCGAATGCGGCGGTGATATCCCTCGGTGCAGGCCCACCGAGCGGTTCCCAAAGAAGCGCAAAGTCGAGAATGTCGTTGTCACTATGACGGTTCCACATCTTCGTTCCTATGTGAGTCGGTGCTCAAGTTTGCGTGACTGCCTGGGATCCGTCGGATCGCCGGCCGCGCCCTCTGTCCATGTGCGCCGAGCGACTTACGGAACGGGATGAGGATCGTTCATTCGAAGGGGCGAGGAATATGTGCTCGCTAAACTGCGTATTTCCCCTTGAGCGCAATTGGAATCAGGTAAGACCTGCCACAAACGTTCGATGAACCGGAGCCGCGACATTCCGAAGCGAACGAGGATCTCTTCCTCGTCCGGACCTCCGTATGGTGTCCACATACTGGCGAACTCGATGAGGCGCTCCGCCTCGGCGTCGCGATGCTTGCGCGTGCGGTCGACCTCGGCCCATGCGGCGCGTCGCCGCTGGGACCATCTGCGATACTCGCGAGAATTCATCGGATTGAACAATCTGCTCAGGGCCTGTGGTGGCTCTCGGAATTTGGTCGTCCTCGTCGCGGCAAGGTTTGAAGGCGGATTGACATTCAGTCAGGGGTGACTGTCAAGCTAATTTCCGCACGGCGGACTAGTGCTGTCCGGAGTGGTGGCGGGGGTGATGATGAAGTCCGCAAGGTGGGCGTCTGGTACGAGTGCCGCGGTGCCGTCGAACAGCCAGTATGTGCTGTCGGCCGTGGCGGTGACCTTGGCCGAGGTGGTGTCGTTCTCGGCGTTCAGAACCAGCCTTCGGCCCCGCGTGTCATTCTGATCGATGAGGGGCGGCGCATCGAAAGTTTCGATCGACACATGGCGCGCAGGCGGTCTGTCCGGATTTCGTCTTCCACTACGAGTACTTGCCGATCGATCAGATCGAGGACACGCACGTAGAAACTGGGCACCGAGAGCCCGAACTCTGGGAATATGTGGTCATCACCACCGCCATAAGGCGCCCACCGTAAGGCGAAGTCGAGCATTGTCTTGTCGTAGAGATCCATGGCTGATCCTGTAAGTGGTTGAGCGGACGGTTGAGTGAGTGCGGCTCACGGTCTCGGAAGTCCTCGCCGCGGGCCGCGCTCTGTCTACTTCCACGTCGTCGATTGCTGGCAGTCGCGACGTGCACTCGCAGGGATGAGTCTTGAATGGTGCCCATCCCTGCGAGATGCGCCTTCCATCCCCGAGCGCACCGCCAGCATCTGTCTCACAACCATGCTGGCAGCAGGCGAGAGGACGGCGAACCTGTTGCAAAAGTTGACATGGTGGGGATAAGGCCGTCAGTTTCCCCGTCCACGATGGCCGCTCACTGAGAACGCGATTGGGGTCGGGTCGGTGTCAATGAAATGTCAGCGACTGCTCGAGTGCGTTTCCCTATAGCGCTTCGGAGAAGAGCCGTACTTGGCTGTGAACATCCGACTAAACACGCGCAAGCTCGAGAATCCGAACTGACTGATGAGGTAGCTGATGGACTTACCTCGGTGAGCTGGCGACAGCATCATCTGACGGCAGGCCTCGAGTCGACGGTCCCGAATGACGGCCGCCGCCGAGTTCTCGAACCTGGCGAACAGCCGATGCACCGTACGCGTCGAAACGAAGAACTCCGCGGCGATCGAGTCGGCTGAAAGCTCCGGGTCTTCGAGGTTGCGATCGATGTAGCGAACCATCTCGTCGTACTGCCGGCGCGACCTGGAGTCGGCGACGCAGGGCAGGCTGAGTTCGAGAGCCGCCGTGACAATCAGATCGGCGATGGTGCTTTGCAGTCGCATGGCGCCGGCGGGTGAAAGTCCGTCGTCCATCTGGAACAGCTCCATCAGCATCGGCGTCAGAACACGGCCAAGTGGTGAGGTATTTCCGCCGATCGTCCGAGCGGTCAGGTCTAGGGACTCACTCTCGCTCAGTCCGAAATCCCCTCGTGTCCAAGAGAAGTCGATGACTCGGGCGGGCTGCGTGAGGATCGACGAGTACGGGCGGGTGCTGTCAACGAGGGTGAATTCGCCGGGGTTGGCTACCGCGGTCCGGCCATCTTGGACGGTGAGGCTGCTTCCCTCGACGACCAGACCGACGAAGATTTCGTTAGTCGGGTGGCTGGCTATCATGGGCGCAGTGCGGTGCATGGCTTGCTGGGTCAGTTGCAGATCCACCGCTCGAAGCTGTTCGAAATCACGGCGGGTGAGGCGGCCCCAAAGTGGGTTTTCGCGTTCGGTTTCGACCCGTAGGCCTCCGTAGAGGTTCCAGATCGCGTCAGCCCAGCGGGTCATGTCGGTGGTCTCGATGAGTGGACTTAGCTCCGTCTGTGGATTCATGTCGCAGTTCCTCTAACGCCAGCCTGCCGGCGCTTACGTTCTGGGCGGGTTTTCATCGTACTAACGAGGAGTGGGCCTTTGGGCGTGGTCTGCGGGGATCGCGGGCGTCAGCCCCGCTGACCGCCGCCTTCTGGCACAACGACCACATCGGCGCCAGCATCAAACGCTCACTGAGCGCCTACGACCCTTGACCCCAGGAATCAATCATCAAGGGGGTTGTAAAGCGGAACCTCCGGCTCAGTAACCGCTCGGTAAACGAGTCTCTCCAACCTCACCGTCGCGGCCTCGCTATCGACGGCGGTTACCAAGGTGCCAGGCGGACCGATCTCGGAATCATGCGCAGCCTGTACCCGTTCGCAGACCGCGCGATCCTCCTCGACGATGTCGATGACTGCCTGCAGGCGCTGCGCGACAACCTCTTCGGACAGATCCTCGACGGCGTAGACCGCGGCGGTGATCTTGGTCTGACGCGGTCCGATCGGTTCGAAACGCATCGCCAAGTAATCGCGGTTCAGGCCACTGTCATTGCTGCCGGGTTCGTTGAACGCTCCGGACCCGAAATAGACGGTGGGCCACAAGTGATAAGAGTAGTCAGGCTGCGCATCTTCGTGCTGGTCCAAGGTGTACTCGAAGTGCAGGGGGCTGATCGGAGTGACGTATACATACTCTGGACCCAAACGCGCCGTCTTGTACCAGTTCTTGTGCACTGTCGGGCAGTGATAGCACTCGAGATTGTTTTCCCATGCGATCTTCCAGTTCGCACCAAAGATCAACTCGCGGCTGCCCTGGTATCGCGCGCTATCGATGGCGATTCCGCGCTGCCGAGCAAGTGTCGTTGCGGGTGCCAGCGCATCCTCCAACGGCGGGGCGTCGCCGGAGACATTCACAAAGAGCATATCGCCCAAATTGTCTACAGCCACCGGCGCCAACGACAACCCGTCACCGCTGAACGACGGATCCGTCTTTGAACGGGGTGCCGCGTTGAACCGGCCATCGAGCTTGTAGGTCCACGCATGATAAAGGCATTGAAGCACCGAGCAATTGCCCTCACCGACGGCCACCGGGTGGTGCCGGTGCCGGCAGATGTTGACCAGTGCCCGCACCTCATCATCCTTGCCGCGAACGACGACGATCGGAACGCCGCCAACCTCGCAGGTAAAGTAGTCGCCCCGCCGGCTGACGCTGCTCGCACTCCCGACATACTCCCAACCTCGGCGGAATATGTTCAGTTGCTCTTGACGATAGATCTGGTCGCTGCTGTACCAACTCGAGGGCAGAGTGCGGCCGGTGGCGACCAGCTTGCCGATCGTCCCGTCGGGATCAATACTCGTTTTTTCCAACGCATCACTGGTCACATCGGGCTGACTCGACACGAGGCTGCTCATTTGCTGCTCCTTCGGAGTGGAAGATTCGAATCCAGGGGCGCTGCGTGCACGATGCACGGCAGTTGACTGTGAACGTGGTCTACGCGCCTGGGGAAGTCGCTTTGTGGACTGGCGTACACATGTTTCAAACTAGTTGTGACCTAGGCAATAGTCAATAGGTTCATGGACCGGGCCGTGTTCGTATGGATGCGGGCGCCGCGGCAGGCGATGACGACCTCGGGGCCCTCCGCGGCCATCCCCCCGGTTGTCGCATCTGGCGGGGATTGGCCGAATCTACGCGCACCGGCGCAGGCGCACCGCCGCGATGGACATCCTGGCCGACGGTGGCACCTTGACCGAAGCCCGGGAATTCTCGGTCATGCCGCGGCAACGACTCTGCGAGGACATGGGTCGCGCCGGCACCCTCGGGTTGAGCTCAACGCGATTCGGCACCTCACGCCCCCTGGAAGTTCAGTGTTGACGTCGGGCCACCAGGTAGTTTAGTTTGAGTACGCTTGTACACAAGCTTCTCTATTTCACACCGCGCCCGTGCTGAGACGGACGTCGGACCGAACCGAAGGGGCGCCCCGTGGCCTATGTCATCGGTCAGAACTGCTGCAAGGACGCCAGCTGCATCTCGGTATGCCCTGTCAACTGCATCGGATTGAGTACCAACGAGTTTCACGGTGCGCAGGCCATGCTCTACATAGATCCAGACGTCTGCATCGACTGTGGTGCGTGCGCAGAGGAATGCCCGGTTGATGCGATCTATCCCGAGGATGATCTGCCGGAGTCGCAACAGCCGTTCAAACAGATCAATGCAATTCAGATGCCGCTGACTCCTTATGACAGCGAGGCGAACGATGTCGTCGTGTCCGGCGGCCGAACGGCACCCCTGCGCGTCGCGATCGTCGGCACGGGGCCGTCTGCGTGTTACGCCGTGGAGGCGCTAGTGGATACCGGAACAGAAGTGAACGTCTTCGAAAGGTTGACAACACCGTTCGGCTTGGTCAGGGCTGGAGTTGCGCCAGATCATCAGAGGACCAAGCGGATTGTCGACAGGTTCTCACAGGCTCTGTCAGCGCCGGGCGTACGATGCCATTTCAATCTCGACATAGGTCGAGACATCACGCATGACGAGCTACTTGCTCACCATCATGCGGTGATCTATGCCGTAGGTGCACCAGTCGGGCGTGAGCTCGACATCCCTGGCGCCCGTCTCACTGGTGTCGACGCCGCGATCGACTTTGTAGCGTGGTACAACGGCCATCCGGATCATGTGACCAACACCTACGAGCTCAGTGGAGAGCGTGCGATCGTGGTGGGCAACGGCAATGTCGCGATCGACGTGGCTCGGATCCTGTTGATGGATCGAGATGCGCTGGCATTGACGGACATTGCGGAGCCCGCATTGGCTGCACTACTGGACTCGAACATTCGTGAAGTCGTGATCTTCGCCCGGCGCGATTTCCGCGCAGCCGCGTTCTCCATCGGAGAGTTCCTTGCTCTGGGTAACCTAGACGGCGTCGACGTCGAGATACACGGTGATGACTTGGCGGCAGTGGAAGGCGATACCGCTTCGGTGACGCTGGCGCTAGATGCCGCGCGGGCGTACACGCAGCGACCACCCACACATGGGAACAAGCGAATCGTATTCCGGTTCGGAATGACTCCCGTCCGCGTAGTCGGAGACGTTTCGGCTAGTGGCCTCGTGGTCACACCCACCGGGGGCCGGGGCACTGAAGAGCTCATCGAGTCCCCGCTCATACTGTGTGCGATCGGGTCGAAAGTCGCACCCGGACTGCCCCTGCCGATCGACGAACAAGGGGCGATTCGCAATGATCGCGGGCGAGTGGTCGACGACGCCACTACAGTCATGTCTGGCCTGTATGTGACAGGCTGGGCCAAGAGAGGCCCGAGCGGTGTGATCGGTAGCAATCGGACCTGTGCCGCCGAGACGGTGCGCGCTGTCATCGACGACCGCGAAGACTTGCTCGCCCGCCAACTTCTCCCCACCGGTGAACTCCAGAACATGCTCGACGAGCGAGGTCTGCAAGCGCTGACTTGGTCCCAGTGGTCACTGGTGGATGCTGCAGAGGTTGCGTGTGGCACCCAAAAAGGTGTTCCTCGAGTCAAATTCACCCATGTCGAGGATGTCCTCTCGATCATTGGCTGAGCCTGAACCGACGTCGTCGCATGCGGAGCGTTTTGATCAGACCGTCCCACGCCGGCTCGCTGCAGATTGGTCGATCTGACTGTTCTCGCAGAATTACTGCGGGGGTTCAACACCGCCTCCGCCCCGACAGACGATTGCGCGCTCCTGTGTCCGCGGCTGCAACAGCGTTACCGTATCGCCACGCCGGTCTTGGCGTCGCACGATACCTGGGCACGCCTCTTCAGCGACGGCGCTCGAGCTGCGACGAAGACATCCACTTCCGAACCGTGCCGGTGCCGCGGTAGACCGAGGCCCCGCTCCCGGTAGACCGAGGCGGGGCCACCGCAGCGTCGGTGTCAGGTCGTGGATGTGTGCGACATGGCGGCGTTGTCCGGGTGTGAACTGCCGTCCCGGTCCTCCGTGTAGAGGTCCCGGCGGCGGATTGCGAGTGTGCACAGCGTGCTGACAGCGCCCACCGCAACGATGTATCCCATGATCAGTGAGAGTCCTCCGCTCGCCGAGTCGAGGAGGGACGCGAGCACGAGCGGCGTCAGACCGGACGCGACGATTCCCGACAGCTGGTAGACGACGGAGATTCCGCTGTAGCGGACTCGGGTGGGGAAGAGTTCCGCGAACAGCGAGGACTCGGGGGCGTAGACGATCGGATAGAGGACGCCGAGGACCAGCACGATGGTGATGACGATGACGGCGGAATCTCCGGTGCCGATGAGCACGAAAGCGGGATAGGCTGCAGCCGTGAGGATCACGCTGCCCGCCGCGAATACGTGCCTGCGGTCGTACCGGTCGGCGACCTTTCCGAAGACGGGAATGAAGACGATCATGGTCGCAGCCGCCGCCATCACTGCCAGAAGCAGGGTTTGACGGCTGAGGTGCAGCGTGCCGGTGCCGTAGGCGATCGCAAATACCGCCCACGTATTGAAGGCCACACCCTCGGCCCATCGACTTCCCATTCCCAGCACCATGTTTCGCCGCAACTGCGGGCTCTTGATCAGTTCCAGAGCGGGCACGGTGGCCTTCTCCTCCACCGTCTCGAGCTTGCGGAAGGCGGGGGTTTCCATGACCTTCAGGCGGATGAACAGGCCGACCGCCACCAGGATCGCGCTGAGCATGAAGGCGATCCGCCAACCCCAGTCCAGGAATGCGGCCTCGGACAGTGTCGAGTTGAGTGCCGCGAAGACACCCGTGCCCAACATCAGGCCGATGGCGAGACCGATCTGCGGCAGGCTTCCGTAGAACCCGCGCTTACCGCGGGGTGCGTATTCGACGGCCATCAGGACGGCACCGCCCCATTCGCCGCCGATCGCGACCCCCTGTGCGAGCCGGAGCACCACCAGCAGAATCGGCGCGGTGATCCCGATCGTCGCGTACGTGGGGACCAGTCCGATCAGGCACGTCGCCACACCCATGATCATCATGGTCGCGACCAGGGTCTTCTTCCTGCCGATGCGGTCGCCGATGTGACCGAAGATCAGACCGCCGAACGGCCGGGCCATGAATCCGATCGCGAACGTGGCGAACGCGAGCAAGGTGCCGACGATCGGATCCGAACTGGGGAAGAACAGCTTGTCGAACACCAGGCCGGCGGCGATGCCGTAGAGGAAGAAGTCGTACCACTCCACTGTCGTCCCGACGATGCTCGAGGCGACGACGGTACGGATCTCGGATTTCGAGGGTTCCTTGTCGGTGTCTCGCGGAGTGGTCACAACGACTCCCGGAATATGTGGGTGAGGGCGTCCCTCGTCACCGGCCGGGGCACGACCGCCAGCTGACGTGTCTGCTTCATCGTGCCATCCACCAGCGTCGCCAGGTGCTCCTCCCCGTAGCCGAAGCTTCGCAATCCCGAGGGCATTCCGATATCGGTCATCAGCTCGCTCAGTACGTGCGCGAGCGCGTCCGCTCCGTCGGTGGCCGTGAACGTCCGGCCGGAGAGGAGCTCGGCCGCCCGCAGGTGCCTGCCGGGGTCGCTCGGGTAGGTCCATCGGAAAACTGCCGCGGCAGTGGCGGATACGGCCTGTCCGTGCGGCACCATCGGCATCGGAGGATAACCCTCGGCCTGGTAGTTCTCGACGGCGCCGGCGACCGGGTACGCATTGGCGTGGGGCAGGTGGGTGCCCGCGTTACCGAACCCGGTGCCTGCCGAGGTCGAGGCCAGCGCCATCTGGTAGCGAGCTTCCAGGTCCCGCCCGTTCATCACCGCGCGTCGCAGGTACTTCCCCACCAGTGACAGGGCCTGCTCACACCAGGTGTCGCTGATGGGGTTGGAACCGCAGAAGGCGGGGCGCTTCATCGGGTCTTCGGGCGCAGGTTTGGCGTCGAACCGGACGCTGGTGTAGCTCTCGAGCGCGTGGGAGAGCACATCCATCCCGCTCGCAGCGGTGACCTGCGAGGGCAGCGTGACGGTGGTCAGGGGATCGACTATGGCGAGCGTCGGTCGCAACGCGGCATGACTGACCCCGGCCTTCAGGTGCAGGCCGAGGAAGTCGATGACGCAGATCGTCGTCGATTCCGATCCGGTGCCCGCGGTGGTCGGTATGGCGATCAGGGGTTTGAGGGGAAGCCACGGCGCCCTACCTCCGCCGATGGGCGGGGTCACGTAGTCGAGCAGTTCCCCGGGGTGTGTGGTGAGGAGGTTGACGGCTTTCGCGGTGTCGATCGCGGAACCCCCGCCCACTGCGATGTAGGAGTCCCACTCCCGTTCGCGGGCGAATGCGACGGCCTCGTCGATGCTTTCGTCCGTGGGTTCCACTGCGACGCCGTCGAATACGTCCGCCTTGATGCCTGCGGCGAGCAGCTGATCACGGATGCGGTCGGGGATCCCGGTGTTGCGAACGCCCGGGTCGGTGATCACCAGACAGGATTCCGATCCCCGTGCGGACAGTTCGGCGCCGACCTCGTCCAAAGCGCCGATACCGAATTTCAGTGGGGGTGCTGCCCAGGTGAAGACGCTCTCGTTCTCGTTCGATCGGTACATCGTTGAGACTCCTCGCTGTCACAATGTAGGGATAGTCCCCACACTGTGAACCGACGATAGGCCAGTAACGTGGATATGTGAAGTGCCTCACAAGAAGAATCTGACGGATCCAGCACAGGGCGGATCGCGACGGCACGGAACGACACCGGTTCCGGCGGCGACAACCACCCGGGCCGTGGAAGAATTTTCGGTCAGTGAGACATCGCCCGGTTGACCGGGACGAATTGGGATACTTCCTTCGCCGCCTGGACGATCCGGTCCCCGAGCGTCCGGACCCTCGACTTGGGCATGCGGACGGTGGGGACCTGAATCACCAGCGCTGCCTGCGCGTATCCGTCCGCGTCCAGGATGGGTGCGCCGACGCAACGCACACCCTCGACGTTCTCCTGCTCGTCGATGCTGTACCCGCGGACCCGGATCTCTCGGAGTTGCTCCGACAGTTCACGGGGCGTGCTCAAGCTGTGCGGAGTGACCTTGGCGAGCGTGGGCGGAAGTGACTCGACGTACGTCTCGGCGTGTGGCGAGAACGCCAGGATCGCCTTGCCCGACGCCGTCGTGTACAGCGGAAACCGGGCGCCCGTGTGCTGCTCGAACCGCAACGGGAGCGTCGACTGCACCCGCATCATCACCACCGATTCCGACCCCTGGCGGATGGAGAGGTTCACGGATTCCTGGGTCTCGGCATTGAGTTGCTCCAGGATGGGTAGCGCCTTGTCCATGCCGAACCCGCGCTGCGCGGCCTGACCGAGCAGTACCGTTCCGCTGCCGAGGTAGTAGCTGTCGGACATCGGATTCCGCGCTACGAGACCCTCGGCGATCAGGGCCCGGATGAGTCTGTTGGCGGTACCGGACGACAACCGGAGTTCCGCCGCGATGGCACTGCCGGTGAGTTCGTCGGCGGACGATGCGAGCAACTTGAGCACGGCCAGCGCACGTCCGACGGATTGTGTGCCCGCGGGCAGTTCCTCGCTCACCACGCAATCCCATCCTCGTCCGACCTGCCGGCGAATCGATGTTACCCGCTCGGTGGATGACCGAGGCCCGGATCTCGTCGCGGTTCGGGCTGGTGGACCGCTATTCTCCCGCGATGTCGGGGGCCGTGTCGCCCGAATCGCGGTGGAACAGTCCGAGACTCAACACCGAGCGCTGCAGGCCGTCGAGGGTCCGGGGATCCCAGCCGGTCAGCTGTTGCCAGCGGTCGAGCCGGTAGGTGATGGAGTTCGCGTGCAGGTGAATGTCTCGGCCGGCCGCGCTGATGGAGAAGCCGTTGCGGGCGAATGCCGACACCGCCTCGACGAGGTGCGGGTGGTCGGCGGCGACGGTGGCCCCCGGTGCCAGCAGCGTGGTGAGTTCGGCGCGATGGTCTGCCAGCGTCGCGGCGACCCATTCGTCGGCGAATCGGACCACGGCGCCGGTGGGGGACGCCAGTTGCAGGACCCGCCGCGCGTCGGTGATGCTCATCGCCGCACCGGCCAGGCCGGGCCGGTCCAATCCGACGCCGACGGTGGTGCCCGGGTGGCCGAGCCGGACCTCGCGGATGATGTCGTCGATCGGTGCGTGCTGGCTCAGGGCGACGATGACGGCGGCGTGCCCACTGCACTGGGTCGTCCCCGGGATCGCGTCCAGGGTGCGTTGCAGCCGCTCGAGCTGCGCTTCCGACCACTCCTCCGCCGCGACGCACACCGCTCGAAACCCGTCTTGCGGTGTGAACCCGAGCGCCTCCGCCAGCTCGCGCACGTCACGGTCGTCGCCGTCGCGGGACCTCGCGAGTGCCTCGAAGAATCGGTACCGCACGCCCGCGCGGATGGCCTGTTCGCTTCGGGTCGCGTCGGTGTGTCCGACGGCGACCGCGCTGGTGGCGGTGTGGACGAGATCCCACATCATGCCGCCTGCACGCAACAGGTCGGTTGTCGGTTCGGCCGCTCTGGCGACCATCGTGTTCCACAGTTCGCGGGACGCGATGTGATACGTCTCGATGACATCGGACAGGGGTAATCCCTGCATGGCCCGGCGCCGGCCGAGCTGACGGGAACGCTCGAGGACGTCGTCGGCGAGTGGCTCGCTCTCGGCGAGGGCGCGCAGCGTCGCCGCGAGCTGCCGGGCGATGTACTCGTGCTGTTCGTCGATCGGAACGGCAGCGTACGACTGCAACTCGGCGCGGATCTGACGCACCGATCGGTCGGTTACCGACTCGATCTCCTCCGAGACCTGCCGGCACAACCGCTGGATCGTGTCTTCACCCGCGGACTCGGGCACATTCCCCTCGCATTCCACACTCCCGTGAAATTCACGAACCGCTTCGGCGTTTTCCGGGATTCGCCCATGGCCCGCGGGGAGTGACTCGGACCACACTAGTGCCAGAGTGCACGTCGCCCGGCACCGGACCACACCGCGTCGCCGGTCGACGCAGTCAGAATAGGAGCCCAACAATCATGTCCAACGAGGCAAAAAGCGCCTTACTCGCGATAGGTGTCCCGTTCGCCGGGGTTCTGGGCGGCATCGTGGCCCTGTCCGGGTCCACGGCCGCGGTCTTCGGAGTTCCGATCCTGTTCGCGTGGTTGTTCCTGTGGATGCCGCTCACCTCGCTGTGCCTCCATCTCGCCTGGAAGCTGTTCGACCGCACAGACTTCGAAGCTGCCGAACGCGCCGAATCCGCCGCTGCGGGCAGTGGGATCGGAGGACAGTCATGACCGCGGCGTTCTTCACGCTCGTGCTGATCCTCGCCCTCGGGGCGGGTGTGCTGTCGCGGCGCGGCAGCAAGAAGGAGATCTCCGACTACCTGGTGGGTGGCCGGTCGTTCGGTCCGCTGCTGGTCTTCATCCTGGGGGCGGGTGAGGCGTACAGCATCGGCACCCTGATCGGGTTCCCCGGCGGTGTGTACGCGCACGGCGCGAGCTACGGCGTCTGGTTCATCGGCTACATCCTGCTGGCCTACCCGATCGGGTACTTCTTCGCGCCCTACCTGTGGCGGGCAGGCAAGCGGTACGGCGCCATGACGTTGCCCGACGTCGCCGGACGCCACTTCCGTTCGCGGGGGCTGGAATTGACGATCGCCATAGCGTCGGTCGTATTCCTCATCCCGTGGGGTCAGCTTCAGCTCGCCGGACTCCAGATCGCGCTCACCGGGCTGGGGATCTCCATCGACCCCACCGTCGCCGTCTTCGCGGGAGCGGCCCTCGCGCTGCTGTTCCTCATGCTGTCCGGGGTGCGCGCCCCCGCGTTCGTGTCCTACGTGAAGGACACCGCACTGCTGCTCGGCGCCGTCCTGATCGGACTGGCGGCAGTGATCGAGACCGGTGGCACCGAGAAGCTGTTCGCCGCGGCGGCAGCCAGTGGTGGCGGCTCGGCCTCGCACTCCACGGTCACCGGGTCGTCACTGACGTTCGTCCTGACGACGATCGTGTTCCAATCGGTGGGGTTCTTCATCTTCCCGATCATCGTGCAGGCCGTGCTCGCGGCGAAGTCCGAGGCGACGATCAAGCGGGTCGCGAAGTTCAATCCCCTGTACATGCTGATGTACCCGTTCCTCGTCGCCGCCGCGTTCGGGGCGATCACGCTGCTGCCGACGAAGCTCGAGGGCACCGAATCCGACCAGGTGCTCCTGCAGTTGTCGCGACAACTGTTGCCCGACTGGCTGACCGGCGTCGTCGCGGGCGGCGCGGCCCTCTGCGCGATCGTGGTGCTGTGCGGGGCGGCCCTCGGCATCGGTGCGATCGTGTCGCGCAACATCATTCCCGGGATCCCCGAATCCCGCCAGCGGATCTGGGTACGCGGAGTCGTCGTCGCGTATCTGGCGATCTCGCTCCTGCTGACCCTCGCGACACCTCAGCTCCTGCTGACCCTGGTCAACACCGCGTACTACGGCGTCACACAGGCCGCCGTGGTGTTCGCGACGATGGTCTTCGGCTGGAAGCTGCGCCCGTCCGCCCTCGCGATGGGCGTGGTGCTCGGAGACGTCGTCGTGCTGTGGCTGTATCTCGACAAGCACGGTCCCGTGTCCGTGTGGCTCGCCGAGCACGGTGTCAATCTCGGCGCGGCCGCCCTGATCCTCAACATTCTGTTCGTGGTGGCGACGCGGTTGTTCTGGCCGGCCACCGACCCCGTCCGCGGCCTTCGCACCGAAGGTCGCACACCCGCCGCCGTGGAATCCACGGCCACTCCCAGCCAAGTAGGTGCCTGAATGTCCCGAACACTGCTCACTGCCGACGCGATCCACACCCAGGACCCCTCGTCGCCGACCGTCGAAGCGCTGGTCATCGCCGACGACCGCGTGCTCGCCACCGGCACCGCGAAGGACATGGCCGACTGTGCCGGGATCGGCGCCCGCCGCGTCGACCTGCCCGGCGTCACGGTGATCCCGGGGCTCATCGAGTCGCACATCCACCCCACGTACGCCGGTCTCACGGACGGCTGGGCGGACTGCCGGACGCCACCGTGCCGGTCGATCGCCGACATTCAGCAGGCGCTGCGTGCCTCGGCCGGCGGCAGCGGCTGGATCCGCGGGTGGGGTTACGACGACACCCAGATCGCCGAGGGACGGCACCCGACCCGGACGGATCTCGACGCGGTCAGCACCGACAGGCCGGTCATCGTGCTGCACATCTGCGGGCATTTCGCCGTCGCCAACACCGCGGCACTCGCGGCGGCGGGCATCGACGAGTCGACGGTGCCGGTGGACGACCCGCTGTTCCCCCGCGGGGACGACGGCCGGCTGACCGGGATGGCGTGGGAAATCGATGCGGTGTCGAGGCTCACCGCGGCGGTTCCCGCGCTGACCGAGCAGGAGGTCAACGGTGCCCTGCTCCGTAGTCTGCAGTCGGCGCGGGCACGGGGAATCACCACGATCCACGATCTCGGGGTGGGTCTGTCGGCGGGCGAGCAGGAACTGGCCGCCTACCGCTCACTGGACGCATCGGGTGAGCTACCGGTGCACGTCGTCGGGTTCCTCCGCGGTGACCTCGCGCTCCAGGCCCTCGACGACCGGCGGGTCACGTTCGAGCACGCACCCGCGGCCGGAGCGCACTTCCGGCTGGCGGGCGCGAAATTCTGGGCCGACGGATCGATCCAGGGACTGTCCGCCGCACTCCGCGCCCCGTACGCCTGCGACCCCGGTCATCACGGCGACCTGCTCTATCCGCAGGAGCAACTCGACGAGATGATCCTGCGGGTGCACCGCGCGGGTGGTCAGGTCGCCGTGCACGCCAACGGCGACGCCGCCGTCGGCGCCGCCATCACGTCGCTGCGGCGGGCGCAGGCCACCGACGGCCGGGTGGGACGGCACCGCATCGAACACTGCCAGGTGAGCGCACCGAGCGACCTGGCCGCAATCCGGGAAGCCGAACTCGGGGTGAGTTTCTTCGTCAACCACGTCTTCTACTGGGGCGATCGCCACCGCGACCGCTTCCTCGGCGCCGAGCGGGCCGCCGACATGGATCCCCTCGCCTGCGCCGACGACCTGGGTCTGCGGTTCGGGTTGCATTCGGACTGCCCGATCACGCCGATGGACCCGCTGGCGACCATCCGCACCGCGGTCACCAGGATGACGCGGGGCGGCACCGTGCTCGGCGGGAACCAGCGGATCGGAGTGGATCGCGCGATCCGGGCCATGACCGTCGACAGCGCCTACCTGGTCCACGACGAGACTCGCGTCGGCACCCTGACCGCCGGCCGCCGCGCGGACCTGGTGGCGCTCGACGGCAGCCTCGGCGATCTCGGCGACGGCACCGTCGACACACCCCGTCCGGCAATGGTGATGATCGACGGCGAATCGACGGACATGCACCCAGCCCGGGTGTAAGTGTTTCAGCTGCAATGGAACTCGTGGCAGCAGGACCGGCGATGTCGGTGGTGACCGACAACCCCCGCAGCAACCCCCCGGGTTG
>NZ_JBHUSF010000212.1:0-15658 GCF_042673295.1 Rhodococcus sp. NPDC057014 | reverse complement strand
GGTGTGACGTTGCTGCCGGTCACCGACGATCGTAGTGAAACTCACGTCGTGATCACCGACCCGGAGGACGGGGAGCAGCGGGCGATCCACTTCCAGGAGTGGTGGGTTCGGCACCGCGCGCAGGTCCCGACGCACAGTTTCGCGCACATCGGCGCCGAGCAGGCACAACCGGCGCCGGGGGTGCTCGAGGCGATCGAGGGCGCCGACATCGTGTTGCTGGCGCCGTCGAATCCGGTGGTCAGCGTCGGCGCGATCCTGGCGGTGCCCGGGATCCGGGGGGCGCTGCGCACCACCACCGCGAAGGTGGTCGGGGTGTCCCCGATCATCGGCGGGAAACCGTTGCGCGGCATGGCCGACGAATGCTTGGACGTGATCGGGGTGGACACGTCCGCGGAGGCGATCGGGCGCTGGTACGGGCCGCGGTCCGGGACCGGGATCCTCGACGGCTGGCTGGTCCACGACACCGACACCGCCGACATCCCCGGCGTGCAGGTGGCCCGGGTGCCGTTGCTGATGAGCGACCCGGACGCCACCGCCGCGATGGTGCAGGCGGCCCTCGACGTGGTCGGGGTGAGACTGTGAGCGCACCGACCGGTGGGGAGCGGGTCGATCACGCGCCGGGCGGGGCGATCGAGATCCTGCCGGTGACCGGGCTGCCCGAGTTCCGGCCCGGCGACGACCTGGCCGCCGCGGTGGTCGCGGCCGCCCCGTGGCTGGCCGGCGGTGACGTGCTGGTGGTGACCAGCAAGGTGTTCTCCAAGGTGGAGGGCCGGATCGTGCCCTCGCCCACCGACCCGGAGGAGCGGGACGCCGCCCGCCGGCGGCTGGTGGAGCAGGAAGCGGTCCGGGTCGTCGCCCGGAAGGGTCGGACGCTGATCACCGAGAACCGGCTGGGGATCGTGCAGGCCGCGTCCGGTATCGACGGCTCGAATGTGGAGGGCTCGGAACTGGCGTTGCTGCCGGAGGATCCGGACGGCAGCGCCCGCAGGTTGCGGGACGCGATCGCGGACGCGCTCGGCGTCACCGTCGCGGTGGTGGTCACCGACACGATGGGGCGGGCGTGGCGCAACGGGCAGATCGACGCCGCGATCGGCGCGGCCGGGTTGCCGGTGCTGCACGGATACGCCGGGGCCCGGGACTCGCAGGGCAACGAACTCGTGGTGACGGAGGTCGCGGTCGCCGACGAGATCGCCGCCGCCGGGGATCTGGTCAAGGGCAAGCTCGGTGGGGTGCCGGTCGCGGTGGTCCGCGGCCTGGGCCTGGCCGACGACGGGTCGCGGGCACGGGACCTGATCCGCGGCGGCGAGGAGGACCTGTTCTGGCTCGGCACCGCCGAATCGGTGCAGCGGGGGCGGGCGGAGGCGGTGCTGCTGCGCCGCTCGGTCCGGGACTTCGCCGACGACCCGGTCGACCCGGATGCGGTGCGGGCGTCCATCGCCGAGGCGCTGACCGCCCCGGCGCCGCACCACACCCGGCCGGTGCGGTTCGTGTGGATCCGCACCCGCACGGTGCGCGAGGAATTGCTGACCGCGATGCGGGAGCGGTGGCAGGCCGACCTGACCGCCGACGGCATGGACCCGGCGGCGGTGGCGGCGCGGGTGGCGCGGGGGAACATCCTGTTCGACGCGCCGGAGGTGATCATCCCGTTCTGTGTGCCCGACGGCGCACACCCCTACCCGGATCCGCGTCGGCGGGCGGCGGAGGCGACGATGTTCACCGTCGCGGTCGGCGCGGCCGTGCAGGCACTGCTGGTGTCGTTGGCCACCAAGGGAATCGGCAGCTGCTGGATCGGTTCGACGATCTTCGCCCCGGACACCGTGCGCGGTGTCCTCGGACTACCCGACGACTGGCAACCGCTCGGCGCGATCGCCGTCGGCTACCCCCTCGAACCACTCACACCCCGCCGGCCCACCGACCCCGGCGACGCCCTCATCGAGAAATGACCTGCACGCCATGAGCGCCGAATCACTGCACCGCACCGCGACCGCCGCGCTCGAGGGCTGGAAGACACTCGACGAGAACGACGAATCGTTGCGGCACACCATGCTTGCGTTCCTCGCCTCCGCGCCGCTGGGGTGCCTGCGTGAGTACGCGCCCGGACACATCACGGCGTCCTCCCTCGTCCTGGACGAGGGAGGGTGCCATGTGCTGCTCACCCTGCATCCCCGGGTCGGCCGGTGGATCCAATTGGGCGGGCACTGTGAGCCTTCCGACGACACCGTCGTCGACGCCGCACTGCGGGAGGCGTGCGAGGAATCGGGGATTCCCGACCTCCGGATCGACCCCGAACTGCTGTCGGCGCACACCCACCCGATCACGTGCTCACTCGGGCAGCCCACCCGGCACCTGGATCTCCGGTTCCTCGTCCGCGCGCGGTCCGGCGCCCACATCGTGCGAAGCTCCGAATCGACGGATCTGCGCTGGTGGCCGGTGGACGCTCTGCCGCCGAACGCGGAGAAGTCCACGATCGACCACCTCGTGCACCTCGCCGGACTGCGCTAGGGGCGCTGTTCCTTTCACACGTCCGTGCTGAACCGCACCCCGCCGTCGGGCAGCGTCACGCCCGGCCACACCCGCGCTCCGCGCAGCAGTTCGCACCGGGCACCGACATCGGCTCCGTCACCGATCACCGCGTCCCGCACGAGGGCCCGCGGACCGATGCGCGCACCGAAACCGATGATGGACCGTTCCACGGTGGCACCGGCCTCGACGACGGCGCCGTCGAACAGCACCGCACCGTCGAGTCGTGCGCCCGCACCCACCTCGGCGCCGCGGCCGACGACGGTGCCGCCGATCAGCAGCGCACCCGGAGCGACGCCCGCACCCGGATGGACGAGCGATTCGCCGCGGGGCCCGTCGAGCGCCGGCGACGGAGCGATGCCGCGCACCAGATCTGCCGAGCCGCGCACGAAGTCCTCGGGAGTGCCCATGTCCCGCCAGTACGACGAGTCCACGTGTCCGTAGACGCGGGCGTCACCGGCGAGCAGCGACGGGAACACCTCACGCTCCACCGACACGGGACGGCCCTCGGGGATCTGTTCGATGATCTCGCGCTTGAAGACGTAGCAGCCGGCGTTGATCTGGTCGGTCGGCGGGTCCTGGGTCTTCTCGAGGAAGGCGGTCACCCGGCCGTCCGCATCGGTGGGCACACAGCCGAACGCCCGCGGATCCCCCACCCGCACGAGGTGCAGCGTGACGTCGGCGTCACGGGTGCGGTGCGTGTCGAGGATCGCCCCCAGGTCGGTGCCGCCGAGGACGTCACCGTTGAAGACCATCGCGTGGTCGCCGCGCAGCTTCGGCAGAACGTTGCGGATGCCGCCACCGGTGCCGAGCGGTTCGGTCTCGGTGACGTAGTCGATCTCGAGTCCCAGCTTGGAACCGTCCCCGAAGTACTCCTCGAAGACCTCCGCCTTGAAGGACGTGCCGAGCACGACGTGCGTGATCCCGGCAGCCTCGATCCGCGCCAGCAGATGCTGGAGGAACGGCAGACCCGCTGTGGGCAGCATCGGCTTGGGCGCCGACAAGGTCAGCGGGCGCAGCCTCGTCCCCTTGCCGCCGACCAGCACCACGGCATCGGTCGTCTTCTCAATTGCCATCTGTCGTTCCCCCCTCGTTCTGGTTCCTGCGTCGCTCGCGGACCGCGGCGGCCACGGCGATCTTCGACCGCACCGCCAATCCTCCCCGAAGTGCCCACCGCAGCGGCGCCTGCCACCACTGGGGATGGCGATCGGCCTGGAACCGGTACGCGCTCTGATGGTGTGCGGGCAGCATCAGTTCCGGATGCTTGCCCGCGGCGTGCCCCTTCGCGTGAGTGACCTCGGCGGAGGGCACGTAGACGTTGAGCCATCCGGCCTTGCCCAGGCGGTCGCCGAGGTCGACGTCCTCCATGTACATGAAGTAGCGGGAGTCGAAGCCGTTGATCGAGTCGAACGCGACGCGGCGCATCAGCAGGCACGAACCGGACAACCACCCGACGGACCGCTCGCTGACGGTCTCGTTCTCCTGGCGGTAGCCGGCAGTCCACGGGTTGGACGGCCACACCGTGCCCAGCACCGCATGCCCGGCGCCCGACACCAGGTCGGGGACCTGACGCGCCGACGGGTAGATGCTTCCGTCGGGTTCCAGAACGAGAGGTCCGAGCGCCCCCGCCCGCGGCCAGCGCTCGGCGGCCGCGAGGAGAACGTCGATCGATCCGGGCGCCCAGCGAACATCCGGATTGGCGATGACGACGAACTCGATGTCGTCGTCGATCTCCGCCACAGCCCTGTTGATGGCACCGCCGTAGCCGATGTTCCCGCCGGTGCGCAGCAGGCGCACATGCTCGTGCGCCGCGTCCGCGGCCTCGGGGGCGCCGTCCGTCGAACCGTTGTCGGCCATCACGACCTGCGGATCTTCTTTCGTCGCCTCGGCGAGAGTGCCCAGGAATTGCTCCAGATGCTCACCTGGCGAATAGGTCACCGTCACCACGGCCAGCTTCGAACTCACGCGGGCAAGCGTAGCCGTTGAACGGGGGTCCCTCTCACACCGCGGCATGCAGAGCGGCGCGCAACGCGTCTCGCCACGGCCGCAACGGGGTCAGCCCGGCGTCGGCCCACGCGCGGCCGGACAGCACCGAGAACGCCGGTCGCGGGGCGGGGCGCACGAACTGGGTACTCGTGCACGGGTGCACGCGCTGCGGGTCGGCACCTGCCTCCTCGAACACGGCACGCGCGAGGTCGAACCAGCTCGCCCGGCCCGAGTTCGTGGCGTGCAGTACCGGTGCGCCGATGTCGCCGCGACCGGCCAGTTCGAGCAGCGCGTCGGCCAGGTCGCCGGCGAATGTGGGCGAACCCACTTGGTCGTCCACGACGTCGACCGTGTCACGTTCGCGCTCGAGGCGGCGCATGGTGGAGACGAAGTCGGACCCCACCCCGCTGTACACCCAGGCGGTGCGCACGATCTGCGCGGACGGAAGCGCAGCATGGACGGCGCGCTCGCCCGCCAGCTTGGTGCGTCCGTAGACGGTCGCGGGACCGGTCGGGGCGTCCACCTCGTACGGCGTGTCGCCGTCCCCGGCGAACACGTAGTCCGTGGAGACGTGGATCAGCCGGGCACCCACGCGGGCGCACGTCGCCGCCAGGTTCGCGGGACCGTCCTCGTTCACCGCCCGCGCGGTGCCCTCGTCCGACTCCGCGGCGTCGACCGCGGTGTACGCGGCGCAGTTGATCACCACCGAGCCGGCTTCGACCTGGGCATCCACCGCGTCGCGGTCGGTGATGTCGAGCTCGCCCGACCCCACACCCCGCGCCGGAAGCCCGGCGGCCTCGGCGCGTCGGAGGAGGTGTCCGCCCAGCTGCCCCCGGGCGCCGGTCACAAGGATGTTCGTCACGGCGCCCAGTCTGGCACGCCGATCCACGCCTCCCTGCTCCAGCCGCGTCGACCAGTAGCCTGGTTTCCGTGTCACACGAGCAACCCGCACCAGACGCTCCCCCGAGCACCGCTCGGCGGCCGATTCACATCGCTGTCGCGGTGCTGTCGGTGCTCGCACTCGTCGTCACGGGATTCGCGTGGCGGAGCATCGACTCGCTGCGCAACAATCTGGCAACCGCGGGCGGTCTCGGACTCGGCGGAAGCGCCGACGGCGCCGTCGACATCCTCATGGTCGGCACCGACAGCCGCACCGACGCCCACGGCAACCCCCTCTCCCAGGAGGAACTCGACTCGCTGCGGGCCGGCGAGGAGGTGGCGTCCAACACCGACACCATCGTCCTCATCCGCGTGCCGAACGACGGCAGTTCCGCCACCGCCATCTCGATCCCCCGCGACTCGTACGTCGACGTGCCGGGGATCGGCATGTCGAAGATCAACGCCGCCTACGGCGCCACCAAGGAGACCGAACGGCTGAAACTCGTCGAGGACGGAGCCACCGACAAGGAGGCCGAGGAGGAGTCGACGAAGGCAGGCCGCGAAGCCCTCATCGAATCGGTGGCAGAACTCACCGGCATCACCGTCGACCACTACGCCGAGGTCGGGCTGCTGGGGTTCGTCCTCCTCACCAACGCGGTCGGCGGCGTCGACGTCTGCCTCAACGAGCCGGTGGACGAGGACATGTCGGGCGCCCACTTCCCCGCAGGGGAGCAGACGCTGAAGGGTGCGGACGCACTGAGCTTCGTCCGCCAGCGCCACGACCTGCCCCGCGGCGACCTCGACCGCATCGTGCGCCAGCAGGTGTTCATGGCCTCGCTCGTCGGCAAGGTGCTGTCGGCGAAGACTCTCAGCGACCCCGGCAAACTGAACGAACTCAGCGGGGCGGTGCAGCGCTCGGTCGTACTCGACGACGACTGGGACATCATCGAATTCGCCACCCAGCTGCAGGACCTTGCCGGCGGCAAGGTCCAGTTCGAGACCATTCCGGTGGCGGACCTCAACGGTATGACCGACTACGGCGAGTCCATCGTCGAGGTCAAGCCGAAGGATGTGAAGAAGTACGTGGCCGGTCTCGTCGGTGAGGAGCCCACCGACTCGGAGGACACCACCACCAAGTCCGAGACCCCCGAGATCGACGCCTCGACCGTCACCGTCGACGTCGCGAACGCAAGTGACGTCGGCGGTCTCGCGAACGGTGTGGCCGACGCCCTCACGTCGCTCGGCTACGGACAGGGTGAGATCGGCAACTACACGGGCAAAGCGGTGAGCAAGACCACCGTCTTCGCGCATTCCGCGGACGACGACAGCGCCAAGGCGGTCGCGGCCGCGCTCGGCGGGCTCCCCACCGATACCGATTCGACCCTGCCGAAAGGCTCGGTCCGGGTGGTGCTGGCCGGTGACTACCAGGGGCCGACGTCCGCGGAGACCATCAGCACCACCTCGTCGTCCGAGTCCTCGGAGACGGGCCTCGAACCCGTGTCCACGGCAGGAACGACCCCCACCCCGGCACCGCCCGGCCCGCCCATCGATGCCGGCTCGTCGGGCCCGCGTTGTGTGAACTAGAAAACGAGAAACGGACTGTGTCCATGAACCATGCGTCCCGCACGCTGACCGATGCTCTGCTCGACCCCATCCTGAAGAACGACCCGGCCGGACCGCGCGTCACGTTCTACGACGACGCGACGGGCGAACGGGTCGAACTCTCGGCGCTCACCCTCGCCAACTGGGCGGCCAAGACCGCCAACCTGCTGCGCGACGAATTCGCCGTCGAACCCGGCGCCCGCGTCGCAGTGCTCCTGCCCGCGCACTGGCAGACCGCCGCGGTCCTCCTCGGCGCCTGGTGGGCCGGCGCGGAGGTCGTCCTCGAACCCGACGCGGACGCCGAGATCGCCCTCGTCTCCGCTGCGCGCGTGGGCGACGTCGAGGACGTCCCGGAGGTGGCGGCGCTGTCCCTGGACGCGTTCGGCCGCCCCGTTCCCGACCTCCCCGCCGGCATCACCGACTACGCCACCTCGGTGCGCGTTCACGGCGACCAGTTCCGGCCGACGGTCGCCGGACCCGCGCTGGCAGGCAAGAGCGTCGACGACGTTCTCGCCGCGGCCGTGGCGTCCGCCGAGTCGCACGGGATCACCGGCACCGACCGGGTACTGTCCGTCGAGGCGTGGGACTCCCCCGACGCCCTGATCGACGGGCTGGTGGCCGTGTTCGCGGCCGGCGCGTCACTGGTGCAGGTCGCCCACGCCGACACCGCAGCGCAGGCGCGGCGCGTGGACACCGAGAAGATCACCCGTCAGCTGTCCCGGTAGCCGCCGTCCGCGAGGCCCGCGGCGATCTCGAACCTGTTCCGGGCACCGCGGCGCCTCGACTCCTCGAACAGGTACCGCAGCGCGAACGTCCACCCGTACGTCGCCCACTGGTCGGCGTGGACCGCTTCGTGCCGCAGCAGCGATCTCGCCGGTTCCTTGCCGGTGAGAAACGCACCGCCGATCGTCGTGCCGCCGCGCGCATACCCACCGCGCATCCCGCTGCACACGAAGAGGCCGAACTCGTCGTCGAACGCGATGCGCGCACCCCACAGCCGGGCATACGCCAACGCCAGCCGGGTGATCGCGGCCGACTGGGGATTCCCCCGCGACGCCCGGATCACCGGCACCCCGCGGCTGCGTTTCATGTGCGCAGGATAAGCGCTCGCGGCAGCGTTCATCCACAACCTCACGCCCAGGCGCTCTTCGACTGCGCCGTCGTCATGCCCGAGCGAGATGCCACATCACTCGTCGATGCCGAGCTGAGCCCATCGTGTTCAGAGGAGACCGTCGGCGTCAGAATTGGTTCGTCCGGGAGGGGTGGATGGTGCTTGGCTTCGCGGCCTACGACGTGCTGGCCCCATCCCGATGCGATTGCCGACGAGATCATCGCCGCCGTGCGCCGGAAGTGAAATCAGCCCAGCAGCTTGTCGCGGAGGGCCTGATCCTTGCCCAGGACCATCTTCTCGAGCCCGTCCTGGAATGCGACCATCTGCTGCTGCAGGGCGGGGTCGGCGGCAGCGAGGATGCGGACGGCGAGGAGGCCGGCGTTGCGGGCTCCGCCGATGGACACGGTCGCGACGGGGACGCCTGCGGGCATCTGCACGATCGAGAGCAGCGAGTCCATGCCGTCGAGGTACTTCAGCGGGACGGGCACACCGATGACGGGCAGCGGCGTGGCCGACGCGACCATGCCCGGCAGGTGGGCGGCGCCACCGGCGCCGGCGATGATCACCTGGATGCCGCGGCCTGCGGCGTCCTTCGCGTAGTCGAGCATGCGCTGCGGTGTGCGGTGTGCGGAGACGACACCGACCTCGAAACGCACCCCGAATTCGGCGAGCGCCTCGGCGGCGGCCTCCATGGTGGGCCAGTCCGAGTCGCTGCCCATGATGAGCCCGACCTGTGCGCCGTGCCGTGCTGCCGTGTCACTCACCGTGTTCATCCCATCCGTCGGTCCATTCAGCGTGCGAGAGCCAGTGTGCGGCACGTTCGGCCCGCTCACGGATTCGTGCCACGTATTCGGGGTCGTCGATCGAGCCGGGCCCGCCGACGATGTTCACGTGACCGATCTTCCGGTCCTCACGTTCACCCTTGCCGTACAGGTGGATCTTCGCGTCGGGCATCCGCGCGAAGAGGTGGTGGACGCGTTCGTCCATGCTCATCTCGGGCGCAGTCGGTGCGCCGAGCACGTTCGCCATCACCGTGATCGGTGCGAGGGGTGCGGTGTCGCCGAGCGGGTAGTCGAGGACGGCGCGCAGGTGCTGCTCGAACTGTGAGGTGCGGGCGCCGTCCATGGTCCAGTGACCGGAGTTGTGCGGGCGCATCGCGAGTTCGTTGACGACGAGCGTGCCGTCGGTGGTCTCGAACAGTTCGACGGCCATGGAGCCGACCACTCCGAGCTCGGACGCGATGCGGAGCGCCAGTTCCTCGGCCGCCTCCGCGACCGCGTCGGGCAGTGCGGGGGCGGGGGCGAGGACCACGGCGCACTGTCCGTGGCGTTGCACCGTCTCGACGACCGGCCACGTGGCGCCCTGCCCGAACGGTGACCGTGCCACCATCGCGGACAGCTCACGCCGCATCTCGACCTTCTCCTCGACGAGGAGCGAGACACCCTTGTCGAGTTGCTGGGTGACGATGCGCTCGGCCTCGTCGGAATCGCCGGTGATCCACACGCCGCGACCGTCGTACCCGCCGCGGACGGCCTTGATGACGACGGGCCAGCCGTGTTCGGCGCCGAACTTGACGACATCCTCGGCCCAGGTCACCTCGGCGAACGCCGGAACCGGTGCGCCGAGTTCGCCGAGCTTGCGGCGCATCGCGAGTTTGTCCTGCGCGTAGATGAGCGCCGTCGGCGGCGGCTGCACGTTGACACCCTCGGCGACGAGGACGTCGAGGTGCTCGGTGGGCACGTGCTCGTGGTCGAACGTCAGCGCGTGCGACCCGACGGCGGCCCTGCGGAGCGCGTCGAGGTCGGTGTGGCTCCCGAGGACGACGTCGGGGCTCACCTGCGCTGCGGGTTCGTCGGCGGTGCCGGAGAGCACCCGCAGTGTCTGGCCGAGCGCGATTGCGGCCTGGTGGGTCATTCGCGCGAGTTGGCCGCCACCGATCATCGTCACGACGGGTTGCCCGGCGGTCAGATCGCGGGGAGTCGTGGGACGCGGTGTGGAGTCAGAGTTGCCGGTCACGGGTCACTAGTTTGTCACGTCCGGCGGCGGGTTCCACCGCCGAGGTCGCCGGTCCCCGGTTTCTGTGATTCTCCTGATGATCTCGCCGCCAATTGGTGGTATCCGGTCCGACTTTCGTAAACTCATCCGTTGTGTCATTTGTCGACGGCGTCCTTGCACGCGTTCCCCAGCCTTTCCGGGCTCTCGCGTTGCGGCATCACGAACTGATCAAGTTCGCGATTGTGGGCGGCACCACCATGGTCTTCGACCTCGCGATCTTCTATTCGCTGAGCCTCACGATCCTCGAAGAGAAGCCGGTGGTCGCGAAGGTTCTGTCCGGAATTCTCGCGACGGTCCTGAGTTACATTCTCAACCGCGAATGGTCGTTCAAGAACCGCGGCGGACGGGAACGTCACCACGAAGCCCTGCTGTTCTTCACGATCAGCGGGATCGGTGTTCTCCTCGCCGCCGCGCCCCTGTGGATCGCCAACAATGTGTTCGACATCCGCGAGACGCAGGACAACCTGACCACGCTCGTGATCGTCGACTTCGTGCTCAACTACATCATCGGAAACCTGCTGCAGATGGTGTTCCGCTTCTGGGCCCTCCGCCGGTTCGCCTTCCCCGACGAGAACGTGCATCTCGTCGATCCGGATCTCGTCGACGAGGCCGCCGAGGAAGAGATCGGCCAGCCCTGACCGTCAGCGCGGTTCCCGGACACCGGTGACGCGCGTCGGCACGTGCTCGCGGGCGATGGGGACGAAGATCGCGAACAGGGCCGGACGGCGACGTTGCAGTTCCAGCCGGCCACCGTCCGCCTCGATGAGCGCGCGGGCCAGTGCCAGGCCCACACCGGTCGAACCGGCCCCCGAGAAACCGCGGTCGAAGATGTGCGGCGCGAGGTCGTTGCTGACACCGACCCCCTCGTCCGACACCTCCACGCACACCATCGCCTCGCGCGGCGACAGTTCCTTGCCCGGCGCCCTCTGATTCTGTCCCTGGATCAGGCGCACCGAGACGGTGCACGTCCCCGCCCCGTGCATGAGCGCGTTGTCGACGAGTACGGCCACCGCCTCCCGGAGCCGGGAACCGGTGGTCGACGCCATCACGTTCGTGTCTCCGCGCAGCAGCAACTCGCGGTCGGCGTCCTCGAACGGCCGTTTCCAGTCCGCGATGACCACACCGAGCTCCCGGATGACCGACACCTGGGTCTCGGTGCCGCTGCTGCGGGACGAGCGGACCAGTTCGTCGATCGCGACGGTCAGCCGGTCCACCTGTGCCATGGCCTCGTCGGCCTCGACGACGACGGCCGGATCCGGGTGCACGGACAGTTCGTCGAGCCGGAGACGGACAGCCGTGAGCCGGCTGCGGAGCTGGTGGGAGACGTCGGCGACGAGCGCGTATTCGCGCTGCAACCGTCCCGCGATCTCGACGGTCGCCGAGTCGAGAACGTCGGAGACGCGGTCGAGTTCGGGGATGCCGTGGCGTCGCACGTCCGGCCGGAAGTCGCCCTCGGCGAGCCGGGCCGCCCGGTTCGCGACGTCCCGTAGCGGATCGGCGAGCCGCTTCGCCGTGACGTAGGCCACGACGGTGCCTGCGGCGATGGACACGAGCACCAGCAGCGCGACGGCACCGACGGCCTGGCGTTGCTGGGTGCGCATCTCGTCGGACGGCACCTCGAGGCGGAGCGAACCGGACGTGCCCATCGCGAGAGACTCCACCAGTGGCGACTGCACGGACGATTCGCCGATGTCGACGCGCGCGGCGCCGTCGTCGGTCGTCGGGTACACCACGACCAGACGGCCCCCGGCGGGCGTCAGCAGTCGCAGAGAGTTCGTGTCCAGGTCGCCCTCGACGACGCCGTTGACGCCCTCCTGGGTGATGATCTCCGCCGCCATCCGATCCAGCCGGACCTGCAGGTCGCTCCGGTTGAAGTCCTCGACCCACAACCAGGCCGTGTAGATCAGCGGCACGCCGAGCAGCAGCGCCGTGAGGATCACCACTGCGAGGATCGACTGGAGAATTCTGCGGCGCACTGGCCCGCCTAGTCGGTGTTGATGCGGAAACCGACGCCGCGGACCGTCGCGATGCGGCGTTCGGCGGCGGGCCCCTCGTCACCGATCTTCCGGCGAAGCCACGACATGTGCATGTCGAGGGTCTTCGAGCCGCGCAGTTCCACGTCGCCCCACACTTCCGCGAGAATCGTGTCGCGCGACACCACCTGCCCCGCATGTTCGAGCAGCACCCGCAGAAGCTCGTACTCCTTGTTGGCGAGGGCGATCTCGGTTCCGTTCACGAGCACCCGGCGGGCCGCCGGCTCGAGCCGGATGCCTCCGACCTCGACGACGGAATCCTCGCCGCCGCCGCGACGGCGCAGCAGGGCACGCACCCGGGCCATCAACTCCGCCAACCGGAACGGCTTGCCCACGTAGTCGTCGGCGCCCGCATCGAGTCCGACGACGAAGTCGACCTCGTCGGTGCGCGCGGTGAGCATGAGCACCGCCAGCTCCGAACTGTGGGCACGGACCTGCCTGCACACCTCGAGCCCGTCCATCCCCGGGAGTCCGAGGTCCAGGATCAGTAGGTCGTAGGCACCGTCGAGCGCCTGCTCGAGCGCTGCCGGGCCGGTCTGCTCGATGGTGACGTCGTACCCTTCCCGGCCCAGTGCCCGCGACAGCGGGGCGGCGATGGCTTCGTCATCTTCGGCAAGCAATACAGCAGTCACCTCCACAGCGTACGGAGGTGCGGAGACAGCCGTGACCGGTTACCAGCCTTTGCCGGTGTCGGCGTCGCCGCGCGGGTCTTCCCGCTCCCGTTCGCGGTGCAGATCCATCGCGTCGAACACCTGGTGGTAGAGCAGCGAGTGGACGCGCTGAACGTCGGGGATGTCGTCGAATTCCAGCGGGTCGTCGGAGGACGACACGATGACGAGCGTTCCGGTGCGGAGCATCCGGTCGAGGAGGCCGTGCCGGAACTGCACGTTGCTGATGCGTCCCATCGGAATGTCGATCCCCGTGTGGGTCATCACACCCTGGCGGATGAGGACGCGTCGGTCGGTGACGATGAAGTGGGTGAACTTCCAGCTGAGAAACGGCGCGACGCAGCGCCATACGACGAGTCCCAGCCACAGCACGAGGACGACGACGAGCACGACGTTCAGCGCGGAGCCGTCCAGCTTGTTCTCGGCGAAACCCGCCGCGAAACCCGCGACCGCCGTCGCCAGCAGAAAGGTGACGGCGGGGAGCAGCAACATCTTCCAGTGCGGATGGCGGTGAAGCAGTAGTTCCTCGTCCTCGGCGAGCGCGTCCTCCGGATATCCCATGCGAAGAGTGTGCCTCTACCGCATGCGGCTGAGCACGATCGGGGTGATCACGATGATGATGCCGTACAGCACCATCCACACTCCGACCACGATCACGAACACCTCGAGCGACAGTTCGGGCTGCAGGAGCACAAACGCCCCGGCGACGACGCTGATCACTCCGAGCACGATGGTCAGGCCACGGTTCGCGACCGAACCGGAGGCCCCCTCGACGATGTCGAGGACACCCCGGAACACCCACCACGCACCGACGACGAGCGCGATGATGACGACGGTCTGGAGCGGGCTCCTCAGCACGAGGAACGCGAGAAGTATTGCCAGGGCGCCGGATACGCCAATCAGGGTGCGCGCGCCTCCACCGGCCTCGACGTCGGCGAACGCCCGGATGATCTGGACGATCCCGAATCCGAAGAACTGGATGGCGATCAGGACGGCCAGCACCGTGAGTGTCACGTGCGGCCACACGAGCACGGCGATGCCCAGGCCCAGGGTGAGCAGACCGAGCACCACCGTGAGACCGGTCAACGTGCGCCGGGCTGCGGTGACGGAGGACTCCGGAATTGAGGTACTCATGTACCACAGTGTGGCACTACTCGGTGCGCACCGGGCGTAAATGTGTGATGTCACCTGCGGCGACGGCGACCGTGCCGGGCTGTCCGTCGGGGGCGATCACGACCCGGCCCTCCGCGTCGACGTCCGTTGCGATGCCGATCAGTTCGCGCCCGCCGGGCAGTTCGGCGCGCACCCGCTGGCCGAGTGTGCCGCAGCGCTCACGGTAGGCCGCGGCGAGTTCCGTGACGTCCCAGTTCGAGTCGTGCCACTGCCGCCAGCGGTCGGCGATGGCGCGCAGCACCGCCCGCACCAGGGTGTCGCGGTCACTGACCTCGGCGCCCTCGAGGACGAGCGACGTCGCGTGCTCGACGGGCAGTTCGTCTCTCGTGAGGCTCACGTTGAGTCCGATCCCCACGACGACTGCGGGATCCGGTGCCGTGGCGGACACCTCGGCGAGGATCCCGGCGACCTTGCGTCCGTCGATGAGCACATCGTTGGGCCACTTCAGTTCCGCCGGGACCTCGGCGGTGGCGCGCAGCGCGTCGACGACGGCGACGCCGGTCAGCAGCGGCAGCCACCCCATGTCCTGGAGGCTCATCCCCGGCATCGTCAGCAACGCCGAGACGGCGATCTGTGCCTGCGGCGGACTCACCCAGGCGCGCGAGTGGCGGCCCCGGCCGCTGCCCTGGAATTCGGCGAGCAGCACGTGCCGGTCGCAGTCCGACGTCGCGGCGCGCGCGAGAAGGTCCGCGTTGGTGGACCCGGTCTCCTGCACCACGTCGAGCCGCGACCAGAACTTGCGGGGGTCGCTGTCGTCGTCACCGCGGACGAGCGCCGCCCGCAGATTGTCGGCGTTGAGAGGGGGTCGGTTCAGGTCGGTCCACATCACCACAGCCTAGGACGAGCAGGAAAAGGTACTGGTCAGTAGCCGGGTCCGGGCAACCCGCCGCGTGACCACCTCCCTTGGCGGAAGCTCGCCGGCGCTCGTTAAGCTGACCTGTCATGACCACTGTTCAGGAGCCGAGCGCGGCGGAGTCGGCGAGTACGCCCGATATTCACACGACGGCGGGAAAGCTCGCCGACCTGCGTAATCGTCAGGCCGAGGCGCAGCACCCGAGCGGTGAAGCCGCGGTCGAGAAGGTGCACGCCAAGGGCAAGCTCACCGCCCGCGAACGCATCACCGCCCTGCTCGACGAGGGCTCCTTCGTCGAACTCGACGCCCTCGCCCGGCACCGCTCGGTGAACTTCGGCCTCGCCGACAACCGCCCCGTGGGCGATGGCGTCGTCACCGGCTACGGCACCGTCGACGGCCGCGACGTGTGCGTCTTCTCCCAGGACGCCACCGTCTTCGGCGGCTCCCTCGGCGAAATCTACGGCGAAAAAATCGTCAAGGTCATGGACCTCGCCCTCAAAACCGGGCGCCCCCTGATCGGCATCAACGAAGGCGCCGGCGCCCGCATCCAGGAAGGCGTCGTCTCCCTCGGCCTCTACGGCGAAATCTTCCACCGCAACGTCCAGGCGTCGGGCGTCATCCCCCAGATCTCCCTGATCATGGGCCCCGCCGCCGGCGGCCACGTCTACTCCCCCGCCCTCACCGACTTCGTCGTCATGGTCGACCAGACCTCCCAGATGTTCGTCACCGGCCCCGACGTCATCAAGACCGTCACCGGCGAAGACGTCACCATGGAAGA
>NZ_JBHUSF010000211.1:0-15699 GCF_042673295.1 Rhodococcus sp. NPDC057014 | reverse complement strand
GTCCTTCCTACCGCGACGTCGTCCTCGAACATCCCGAAATTGACGTCACCAAGGGAATGAAGAGTGTTGGTGTCATGTGGCCCAGCCGAAAAGACGCCGCCGCAGCGGCGGCCGCCAACGTGCTGCCGGATTGAGTCGACAGCAACGACCCACTGACACTCCTGCCGATCCGATCGTGTAGCCGCCGAGACCTGTCATGGTGTTCGGCGCGATCGGAATCTAGCCGTTCGGCGCGGGCGTCGAGTCCCCGGCAAGTCGCCGCTTCGCCCTTCGACTGGCATGATGTGTGCTTCGGACGGGTTGCGCACGACGCCATCAGACACGCGTCAATGCCTCCCCCATCGTGCGGTTGAGCGTGCTGAGCGAGCGGACGGCACTGCGAACCGGCCCGGGTGTGGTGGTCGACTGCAGCAGGACGTCGGGTGCCGAGGTTTCGGTGAGTTTCTCTGGAGGCTCGACGTGCTCGCCGGCGAGTGCGCGTTTGACGTCGGCGACGGTTGCCTTGGTGACGTCGGCTGCTTGGCGCAACGCCGTCACGGTCCCCTGCGACGGCTCGCTGTCCGGTTCGCTGCGAGAGGCGCTGACCCCCGCTCGGGCGAGTGCATGAGACGATCGATTGCCGGCCGTCATGATCCGCAACAACCGTTTCGCTCCCCGACGGGTCCGCGTCGTCGGTCCCATTTCCAATGGTTTACCCGCCGTGACAAGGTCTTTCAGCGCGTTGTCCAGCTTCCGGATGTCGGCGACGAGGTCAGATTCGCGGCCCGGTTGGACGACGGCTCCGATAGCGGTGTCGATGATGGCAGTCATCTGATCGAGGTAGTCGTCGATCTTCGAGATCAGCGTCGATCTCGTTCCGGTGGAGAAGATGAAGGACGCGGCAGCTATTCCGACGATTCCCCCGGCCACCGTTTCGTAGATGCGCAATTCGAGTACCTCGATGCTGAACGTGCCAAGCAACCCATACAGCATCGCAAGCATGACGGTGACGAAGAAGGAGAGCAATGCGTAGGCAACCGTGACGAGGTAGAACGCAAAGAATACACAGACAACGAGCAGGAGCAGCTGCAATGGCTGGTTGTTTCCGACCAACGCGGACAGCAATACTCCTGCAAGAACTCCCGCGATGGTGCCGACGACACGGTGGCCTGCGCGCGAGAGAATCTCACCGCGGGTAGACGCTCCGGTGAAAACGAGGAAGGACGTCAGGACCGCCCAGTACCAGCGGTCGGGCGAGATGAGCTCACCGAGAATCGTTGCAGCGCTGGTCGCGACGGCTACCTGGATCGCTGCTTTGGTGCTCGGATTCCATCCGGTGTCCGCCTCTTCGGCCTCGTCCGGTTTCGTCCTCGGCTCGGATTCTGTTCGCAGGGCATTGTTGGTGATGTGATGGATCGCGATGTGTGCTTGCACTGCTCGCATCGCGACAATGGTCGCAATGCCCTTCGGAGTCGACGGATCGGACCTGTCTGCGGCCGCGGTGGCGAGGCGTCGGGCAGCGCCGAGTTGGTCGTCCGACGGATTGTTCTGCAGGCACGATCCCAGCGCCGTGGTTGCCTGCCCCAGCGCATTCGGCCACGACGTGTTCGGGTCGAGAGTCCACAGCGCGCTGACGAGTTGTTCGGTAGCGATTTGCGCGTCGAAGACACGAGCGGACAGATCATCGTTCGTGACGCTCAGGAGCTGAGCTGCATCGTTGCGGTCGAGCCAGTCGTCGATCATCAGCGCGGTGCTTCCGAGCCGGTCGAGTTTCTTGCGGAGGAGATCGAGGTTCCGATCACCCCTGCGCGACGCCACCTCCAGCACGTCGATCGACGCGGCCCGCAGCGCCCGAACCAACCGTGTGACTTCGAGCCCGGGCCGGTCCGGCAGGATCACTGTACGGACGAGGAGCGAGATACCGACGCCGGCGACGATGGACACGGCGAGGATGGGAATCTGCCCAGGCTCGGCCCGAAGGAAGAGCGCGAAGAAGTAGCAGATGAACGCGACCATCCCGAGAGCCGTCCCTCGCGGGCCGTAGCGCCGCACCCAGACGGCCGCGAAGAGCACCGCGATGAAGCCCACATCGGCGACCTTCCCGAACTGCGACAGCACCGCGGACATCGACACCGCTGCGATTGCAGGGAACACGAGCAGCAGCGTCGTGATCACCCTGCTGTGCTGATCCCTGTCCTTGACCGCCGCCGAGGACTGCATCGCGACGACCGTCCCGAGCAGCGCGACGGTAAGTGGCTGTCCGATCACGTTGGTGCTCGGTAGCAGCACGACCATCGCGAGCACGACGGTGATCGTCGTGGCGGTTGCGGCACGGAGCCGCAGCCTCCCGGGATCGGAGACCGCGAGAAAACGGACCGTCTCCTGTGCGAACCGAAAAGCCATTCACCGATTGTGCGCCTTCGGCCCCCGCGCATCCGTCATGACACTGTGCCGTGGCGGGGGCGGACCGGCCTCGACGGACGCCGACACGCTGTACGCCCTCTCCTGCGCCGGCAGGGCCATCCACCGTCCACGAGCTCTCCACTCGGCGTGATACGGCCGCATACGAGTAGCACCAGCACCGTGCCCCGATTCGGTGTCGGACATGATTGGTCCCGGCCGCGGCGGGTACGCCCACAGTGCACCCACACCCGGGACCTTGCGATGGCGATCGACCCCGTCTCTCACGGCACGGGCCAAGCCCCGGTCTGCCACAGTTCAAGGACCGCATCGGACGAACTCAGTTGTCCCGCAGAGTCATTTCGGCGCTTCGTGGTGGCGGCGCCGTTGTGAACGGACTACCGCCGAGGCGTGTTCTAGTCGGCTCCCCAGGTCACCGAGACGCCGCGGTCGCGCAGCCACTGGCTCGGGTCGAGCCGGTTGCCGCCCGCGTCCGAGACCTCGAAGTGCAGGTGTGGACCGGTCGACTGACCACGGTTGCCGACGGTGGCGATCTGCTGACCCGCCACGACCCGCTGGCCGACGTTGACGACGAACTCGTTGATGTGTCCGTAGACGCTGACGTCGCCATCGTCGTGGCGCACTCGCACCCACAGCCCGAAACCGGAGGCCGGGCCTGCGGAGATGACCTCACCGTCGGCCGCGGACCGGATCGGGGTGCCGATCGGGGCCGCGATATCGATGCCGCCGTGGTGCGAACCCCAGCGCGGGCCGTAGCCCGAGGACAGCGTCCCGGACACCGGCTGCACGGCGCGGACCTCGAGCGGAGCGGGGCTGCCCGGGTTGACCTGCCCGGGCGTGCCGGGCACGGGCGGGGCCGCCGGGATGTCGGGCAGCTCGATCGCGGGCAGCTGAACACCGGCCGGCAGCAGGCCAGGCGGAATCTCGAGCGGGCGGGCGGCCGCGGACCCGGTGCCGAACTGCGCGCCGCCGATCAGGATGGCACCCGTCGCCGCGGCGACGGTCGCGATCTTCACGCGGCGGGTGATGGAATGTGAACGATTTGCCGTCCTGCGGTGTTTCGCCACAGTGCCTTACCTCGTCTTCGTTGGCTGGTCCGCGCCCATGAGATGCGCGGCCTCGGACCCCCGTCGAGAAGGAAAGTAACAAAACGGTTTCGACGGCGCAATCGTTATCTAATCGATACTTAAACATGATCTTGATCAGAGTATGCCGACGTCAGAGGGCTGGAGCAGTAATCACGGATGGATAACGACATCAGGATCACCGGCCCCGAATACCCCGCCGAGCAGGGCCCGCAGGACCGGGAAACCGGTGGCGTCCTGGACATTTGCGGGACCGGCACGGAAGAGGGGGACCGCGCGATAACACGCCGCAACCTGGTGCAGGCGGCTTCATTGCCGCACGCAAGCAGGCGCGCCACCGCTTTCATCGAATGTGACGAACACCACAGCAGATCCCGGGCGGGTGGGTCGCAGAAGGAAATGACGTTCGCGTAGCGCCTGGTCAGCGAGTAGACGGAAGAATCGACTCCTCGGCGCACATCACATCGATCAGACAGCCCACCCACACGATCAGCACGATCAACCCGAGATACGGCACCGCAACTCCACCCCCTGTGTTTGACCGGCGGACGACACCACCGGCCGGACTGTTCGTCCCCGAACCGGCTGCCGGTGGTACGGACCTCGCAGGACAGCCCGTCCGCGGGATTCGCCCACGCCGCCCTCGCGCTCGGTGCACCGTCTCGCCGACAGGAAGGCCACCGCGTCCTCCACGGTGAACCGATCCGCCTCCCCCGCCCGGTCGCCCGTGCCGGCCACGACCAGTCTCCCGACCCACACGTGCCGCGAAGTGCCGCCGTCGCCGGCTGACCGGAGGACTATGAACTCCGCCGGAACACTTCACACGTTGCCCAGGAAGGGAAACGGTCATGTCCGAGGAATCTCTGGTCAAACGCGATGCGGCACAAGGGTCCGCGAGAGGTGGGGCGGTCCTGCTCGTCACCGTCGGCGTCCTCGAAGTGCTCCAGGGCCTGTCCGCAATCGCCAAGGACGAGGTGGTCGTCACCGGAATCGACTACACCTACCAATTCGACCTCACCGCATGGGGATGGACCCACCTGATTATCGGTGCGATCGTCACCGCCGCCGGGATCGCCCTGTTCACCGGCACCACCCGGGCGAGACGGAGCGCCATGGTGGTGTGTGCGGTCTCGATCGTCGTCAACTTCCTCTGGTTGCCCTACTACCCCATGTGGGCGATCACGATCATCGCCCTCAACGCCGTCGTGATCTGGGCCGTCGCAACCTGGCACCCCGACAAGAACCGAGCCCCACGACCCTCTCCACCGGCAAGATGAACAGCCGAGCGAACACTGGACAACGAACACTGCGACAAGCACGAACGGAGCACGGGCGGCCGACGACACTACCTCGCGGCACCACGACGTCGACCGGGTGTGAGGGGTGGCCCTCATGACGTGGGCGCTGCCCGCGATCGCAGTGGTCCTGCTCGGCTACGCCGCAGTCTCCGGACGTGTCGCCGGCACCCCGATCACCGCCCCGATCGTCTTCACCATCAGCGGGCTTCTGCTCGGCGTCGAGGCGGCCGGCGTGGTCGATGTGCACGCCACCGCCGAGATCGTCAAACTGCTCGCCGAGGTGACCTTGGCGTTGGTGCTGTTCTCCGACGCCGCACATGTCGACCTGGCCGAACTCCGCACCGAGATCTCCTTGCCCGCGCGGCTTCTCGGCATCGGTCTGCCGCTGACTATCGCGGCCGGATTCGGTGCCGCCGCGATCGTGCTCGGCGATCTCGCCTGGCCCGAGGCGTTGCTGCTCGCGGTGATTCTTGCACCCACCGACGCCGCACTCGGTCAGGCCGTGGTCACCCTCCCGGTGCTGCCGATGCGGATTCGTCAGGGCTTGAACGTCGAAAGTGGGCTCAACGACGGTATCTGCGTGCCGCTGTTCCTGATCGTGCTCGCGATCGCGCAGGCCGACGCGGGCACGATCGGCGGCGGTGCGGCCGCGCGTCTGGTCACCGAGCAGATCGGATACGGGATGGCGGCCGGGTGCGGGGCAGGGGTACTCGCCGCCGCGGTCCTGGTGACCTCCATTCGGCGCCGCCCCCTCGATCCGCTGTGGGCGCACACCGTGCCGGTGACCGCAGCCCTGCTCGCCTACACCGCCGCCGTGCCGCTGGGCGGTTCCGGATTCATCGCCGCGTTCGTCGGCGGACTGACCTTCGGCGCACTCCGGCGCCGCGCCGACGTCGACGACGGCAACGCCGGGCACATGATCGACGAGGCCGGTGACCTGTTCAGCGCCGTGACCTTCATCGTCTTCGGCGCCGTGCTGCTCGGTCCCGCCCTCGGCCGTATCTCCCCGGCCGTGCTCGGGTACGCAGTCGTGAGCCTGACCGTCGTCCGGATGATTCCCGTCGCGCTGTCCCTGATCGGCACGCACCCACGCGCCCCGACCGTGGCCTTCCTCGGCTGGTTCGGGCCCCGCGGCCTCGCCACCATCGTCTTCGCCATCCTCATTGTCGAAGAACCGGGCGAGCTACCCCACGAAGAACTACTCCTGACCACCGCGGTGATCACGATCGCGCTCTCCGTCCTGACCCACGGACTCACCGCCGCCCCCCTCGCCGCCCACTACGCCACCCGGTCCCGCACCCACCCCCAGCCGGAGAACCGACCCGCCCCAGGCACGTGAAGGTGATCAAATGCCGACACTCCGACGAGCCCTCCCACCGGACCCGTTCGATCACCGCGAGCAGCAGACGAGCGTCCGCCGCCCACTCCGATCCCGTTCCGTACTCGACCGGCGACGCGTCAGCGAGCGGTCGGGGTGTTCGGCCGGCGATCGTCGGCGAACATGGCCTCGACCCGAGCCTTGATCTCGGCGGTGCTCATCGCACCGGGCCGCCGCCACGGTCGGGATGTGGGCACGGGAATCGACGGGGTCGAGGGTATCGCCATGAGAATTCTGCCTTCGTCACTCGGGTATCGGGCCGCCACCGCGGCGGTCGCGTGGGCCGTCCAGCATCCACGCATATGTGTGATCTGCTTCACACGACGTGGCGTTACATGCACCATCCCCCACCACCGCAGCCGCCTCGCCGCCCCCGGGCAGTCATCGTCGCTGCGGCGTGGTCCCCACCTCCGGTGCTGGCCGGGCCGGCCAGGGGAAGGTGACACGCAGGCGGGAGATGCGGCGCCCGTCAAGAGCACTGACGGTGAGTTCGGCGCCGTCGACGGTGACGGTGTCGCCGAGTTGTGGCAGGCGTTCGAGCCGGTGCAGTACGAACCCCGCCACCGTCTCGTAGGGACCGTCGGGCACCGCGATCCCGGTGTCCCGCTCGAAGTCCTCGGCGATCAACAGACCGTCCACGCTCCGCGGGCGCCGCGACGGGACGTCCACGGGGTGTCGGGCGTCGAATTCGTCCCCGATCTCCCCGACCACCTCCTCGACGATGTCTTCGAGCGTGACGATGCCCGCGGTCCCGCCGTATTCGTCGACGACAATCGCGATCTGGAGATTGTCGCGACGCATCTCGGACAGGGCCGCCAACGCCGGCTTGGACGTGGGAAGCTGCGGGACGGGCCTGCTCATGTCGGCCACCGTGGTCACCACGTGTTCGTCGGCGAGGAGCAGATCACGCAGATGGACGAATCCGACGACGTCGTCGAACGAGGTGCCGGTGACCGGATACCGGGAGTGACCGCGCTCCAATGCCAGCTGCCGCGCCATGGCGAGTGAGGTGTCCCCGGGTAGGAAATCGACATCGGTGCGCGGCCGCATCACCTCCACGAGTGAGCGTTGCCCGGCGTCGAAAACCTCGGCCAGGATGCGGCGTTCACCGTCGGCGAGTGCGGTGTGCCCGAGGAGGAGATCGCGCAGCTCCTCGTGGGTGATGGCCTCGCTCTTCGCTCTCGGGTCCCCACCGAACAGCCGCACCAGCGCGTCGGTGGACACCGACAGCAGCCAGATCACCGGACGCATCACGGTGGCGAACCGGTCCAGGGGCGGAGCGGTCAGCAAGGAGACTTCGGTGGCACGTTGCAGCGCAATCCTTTTGGGCACGAGCTCTCCCAGGATCAGGGACAGGTACGCGATCACCAGGGTGGTGGAAACCAGTGCAACCGTCGCGGCGACCCCGTGCGGCAGTCCCCAGGTTTCCAGGGCGGGCACCAGGGCCGGTGCGATGGTGGAGGCGCCGTAGGCGGCAGACAGAAATCCCGCCACAGTGACCCCGATCTGCACCGCCGAAAGGAATCGGTTCGGGTCCCGGGCCAGGGCGGCGGTGCGGGCGCCGCGTACCCCGCGCCGCTCCAGGTTGCGGAGCTGGCCCTCACGCAGCGAGACCAAGGCGATTTCGGTGGCGGCGAACACGCCACCGACCAGCACGAAGAGCAGTACGAGCCCGATGTTGGCCGCCGTGGTGTTCATCGCGGCCGCCCGAGTCGACGCGGCCCGGGTCTGTGACGGTGGCCCATGTCCCTTCTCCCGATACGGAGTCCTCGATCGGCGGTGGACAACAGCCTACGGGATAAACGGACAAATTGGACACCTCTCTCGCGAGGGTCGACGAGGCCGCAGCCGCAACTCGCTACAAACCACACTGGACTTCCGGGATGAGGAAGTGGTCAGGCATCGGCCGGCTTCTTCGACGGCGTTGGCGTCCCCGGGGAAGAACATCTGTATGTCCGGCCAGACAGTGATCTGCCGGGCTGATTGATCCACGCTGACGAGCGGTGCCCCGAGCACACTGGGTGCGTTCGCCGTCAGCGCTTGACCCGCCGCCGGCGCCTAAACCCCACACTCCGTGGGAGCGCGAGCCATCGCTTCTTCTGAACTCCATGGCGATCGGGTAGTAATTGTCGAACGGCACGGATCCCGCGCCCATCTGTTCGCCTCCCCGACCTCACGCCGTGATTGGTAGATGACACGGAGATCGCACCGTCGCGGAATCTTGGAGATCAAGTGCCGGTGGCGGCCGAATGCGGCGATCGTCCTCCGTCTGATCGGACTCAACCGTTCGCTGACGCCGTGACCCTCACCGAGTCGTCGTTATGCCGGCTCCGTCATCACGCCGACATGGCGCGCCGTCCCGGAAAGTGCCGGAAGCTCCTGCACGGGCGACCACGTGCGCAGCCCGTCCGTGCTGTCGGAATAGAGATACTTACCTTCGGTATAGGCGTCGAGATAGATCCGCCAGGCGCCGTTCGGCAACTGAACCACAGCCGGCCCCTCCACCAGCGAGCCCCAATCTCCAGGCGGGACGAATGAATAGGGTCCAGTCACCGAGGACGCGACCGCATGCTCGACGACCTTCTTCGTCTCGTTCTTGGTAAACGCATGATAGGTCGATCCCACCTTCACCACCGTGGTGTCGATGTGGTCCGCGCCGATCCCGGCGAGCGGAACAGGCGGGCTCCACAACCTGAGCGATGGTTCCAGCGCCGTCATCAGATACGGCACGAATCCTCCACCGGTCGACAGGGATAGGATGACGTTGACGCGGTCGCCGTCCACGAACCATTCGGGCGCCCAGGCTTTGGTGACGAATGGCGACAGCGACGGTCCGTCCTTGAACCCGGCCGACCCCGAGAAGCCCGGCGGGCTCTCGAAACCGGTGCCATCCCCGGTGCCTGGCATGAAGGCGCAGCAGAACGGAACCGGGTAGTTCCCCAGGGGAGTCCAGTTGATGCGGTCACTACTGCGTGCGAAGCCGATATTCGCCCCGCCGCCTGTTGTGTAGGTGACGTAATACAACCCGTCTGTGTTCCGGAAGATGCTCGGGTCACGTACGAGCCCTGACGGGGGCCGAAACGACGACAGCCGTAGGGGTTCGAACCCCGTGCCGTCCCCCGACTCGTATACATCCATGTCGCGGTCGCTGTCGTTGCTGAACGCCACCATCGTGTATCGCCAGGCCGGTGGTGCGGCGGCGCTGCTCCCCGGGGTCGCGACCAGCATGGCCGCGACAGCGAGCATCACCAGCGACATGGCCGAAGAACAGGTCCGTTTGGTCAGCATCACCGGTGCAGTATCCATGACTGCAGGCGCACCATGCGTAACTTTGGCCGCAGGCGCTGCTAGGTCTTGAAACACGGCCGTACGCAGATGGTGACCGGGCCGCTCAGTCCTCCAGCTCGAGTGGGAGTTCCGCGGTGACCCGCCAACTCCCGTCGGTCTGCCGTCCCGCCTCGAGCGTGCCGTGCAACACGGCGACCCGCTCCCGCATCCCGAGCAGCCCGTTGCCCGACCCGAGCGAGAACTGTCCGGACGCGTTGCCGTTGTCGGTGATCTCGACGAGGACATCCGTCTCGCGGCGCCGCACCCGAACCTTGGCACGCGGGCGTTCGCCGGCGTGCCGGAGGACGTTGGTCAGCGATTCCTGAACCAGCCGGTGGACGCCGAGGCTGACCGCCGGGCTGATGTCGTCCAACTCCCCCGTCAGCTCGAGTTCCACGGGCAGGCCGGCGCTGCGCATCATGTCGACCACCCGGGCGAGACCGGCCGTGCCGTGCTGGGGCATGTCGTCGGTCGCCGGTTCGGTGCGGAGCAGCGACACGGTGCGCCGCAGTTCCGCTAGTGCCTCCCGCCCGGTGCTCGCGATGTTGGTCAGTGCCTGCTTCGCGATGTCGGGATTGCTCTTCAGGGCGTAGGACGCGCCGTCGGCCTGCACGATCATCACACTCACCGCGTGTGCGACCACGTCGTGCAGTTCTCGGGCGATCCGCGTCCGCTCGGCGGCCACCGCGTCCTCGGCGCGTCGATCCCGGTCGTAGTCCGCGACGACGAGGCGAGCCGCGACCTCTTCGTCGTAGGCGCGACGGGCGCCGAGGAATTCCGCGGTGATCCAGGACAGCGCGAACACGAGCACCGAGTACAGTCCGGCTGCCAGCAGTTCCTGCTCCAGCAACCAGATCGACAGTACGGAGTCGACGACCAGGCCCACCGCGTAGACCGCGGCGGTGCGGCGGTCGACGTAGGCGACGAGCGTGTAGAGGGCGACGGCGAGGGCCAGCAGGCCGGGGTGCTCGGCGTCGAGGTCGCCGATGGAATAGCTGATGAAGGTGATCGTGATCGACATCACCAGCACGGCGCCTGCCGCCACCCGCGGATACCTGCGGCGCCACGCAATCGGCAGGCACAGCAGGAAACCCATCACCAGCTGCACCCACGGCGAGCGGTCGCCCGACGCGGTGAACACGAACACCTCGAGGGTGAACAGGATCGCCGCCAACATCGAGTCCGCAACCGTCGGCTTGCCCCGCAGCCACAGACTGAACCTCCTCATGTGCTCAGCGTAAGTACCTCGCGGCGCGTGTGGTTGAGTCGGCACCATGAATGTGGGTGACTGGGCGCTTCTTCTCACCGCCGCGACGGCTGCCGGGTGGGTGGACGCTGTCGTCGGCGGCGGCGGGCTGATCCTCATTCCCGCACTGTTTCTCGTCGCACCCCAGCTGACGCCGCAGGCGGCACTGGCCACCAACAAGCTCACCGCGTTCACCGGCACGTCCGCCGCCGTCGTCACGTTTGCGCGCCGCATCCCCATGAACTGGCGGCTGCTGGTTCCCGCCGGTGTGCTCGCGGCGGTGACGTCCGCGCTCGGCGCCGCAACGGTGTCGCACATCGACAAGGACGTCTTCATCCCACTCATCATGGCGGTGCTCGTCGGGGTCGCCGTGTTCGTGACCATCCGTCCGCAACTCGGGACGACGCTGGCGAAGGATCCGCCGACCCGACGGAAGGTCGTCGCCGTCGTCCTGCTCTCCGCCGGGCTCCTCGGTTTCTACGACGGCCTGTTCGGTCCGGGCACCGGGACGTTCCTCATCATCAGTTTCGCCACGTTCCTCGGCACGGAATTCGTGCGCAGCGCCGCGATGGCGAAGGTGATCAATCTCGGATCGAATCTCGGTGCGCTGGTGTTCTTCGCCGCCACCGGCCACGTGCTGTGGGCGCTCGGTTTGAGCATGGCGGTCTGCAACGTGATCGGAGCGATCACCGGTTCGCGGATGGCGCTGAGCAAGGGTGCCGGTTTCGTCCGGATCACCCTGCTGATCGTGGTGATCGCCATGGTGATCCGGTTGGGTTGGCAGCAATTCGGGTGATCGACCGACTACGGTGGTCCAGGTGACGGCTCCACGACAGGTTGATCCGGAATTCCTTGCCCTTCCGCTGCGTTCGCTGGCGGACGCCGCGCTCGCCGCCGCCCGCGCCGCGGGTGCGTCGCACGCCGACCTACGGGTACACCGACTGACCAGCCAGTCCCTGCGGCTCCGCGACGGCGAGGTGCAGTCGGCGGTCGACACGGACGAACTCGGGTTCGCGGTCCGGGTGGTCGTCGACGGCACGTGGGGTTTCGCCTCGCATGCCGAGCTGACCCCCGCGACCGCCGCCGCCACCGCGGAACAGGCCGTCGCCGTCGCCCGGGCGCTGCGCGGGCTGAACCGGGAACACGTCGAACTCGCGGACGAGCCGGTGCACTCGGACGTGCGCTGGGTGTCCGACTACGACGTCGACCCGTTCGACATCCCCGCGTCGGAGAAGATCTCGCTGCTGGGCGAATACTCCCGCTGGCTGCTCGCCTCCGACGGGGTCGACCACGTCACCGCGGGATGCCTGCAGGTGAAGGAGCAGACGTTCTACGCCGACCTCGCCGGGTCCTCCATCGTGCAGCAGCGGGTGCGGTTACATCCGCAACTCGAAGCGACCACCGTCGACCAGTCGGCAGGCGTGTTCGAGACGATGCGCACTCTCGCTCCCCCCGCCGGCCGCGGATGGGAATACGTCGCCGGCGACGGGGTGTGGAACTGGACCGACGAACTCGCCCGCATCCCGGACCTGCTCGCCGAGAAGGTGAAGGCCCCCAGCGTGGTGGCCGGCCCCACCGATCTGGTGATCGACCCGACCAACCTGTGGTTGACGATCCACGAGTCCATCGGGCACGCCACGGAGTACGACCGGGCCATCGGCTACGAGGCCGCCTACGCCGGCACGTCGTTCGCCACGCCCGACAAGCTCGGCACGCTGCGCTACGGGACACCGATCATGCATGTGACCGCCGACCGGACCGAGCGGCACGGCCTCGCCACGGTCGGGTACGACGACGACGGCGTCGAGACGCAGTCGTGGGACCTGGTCGCCGACGGGATTCTCGTCGGCTACCAACTCGACCGGGCGTTCGCGCCCCGGCTCGGGCTGGAGCGGTCGAACGGCTGCTCGTACGCCGACTCGCCGCACCACGTCCCGATCCAGCGGATGGCGAACGTGTCGTTGCAGCCCGATCCCGACACCGACCGCAGCACCGAGGACCTGATCTCCGGCGTGGAGGACGGCATCTACGTGGTGGGCGACAAGTCCTGGTCGATCGACATGCAGCGCTACAACTTCCAGTTCACCGGCCAGCGGTTCTATCGCATCCGCGGCGGCAAGCTCGACGGGCAACTCCGCGACGTCGCCTACCAGGCGACCACCACCGACTTCTGGGGTTCGATGGACGCCGTCGGCGGCCGGTCCACCTGGCAGCTCGGAGGCGCCTTCAACTGCGGCAAGGCACAGCCCGGTCAGGTCGCAGCCGTCAGCCACGGCTGCCCGTCGGCGCTGTTCCGCGGCGTCAACGTACTGAACACTCGGACGGAAGGCGGCCGATGATCGCACCGCAGCAACTCGTCGAGCAGGTCCTCGCCCGGGCCACCGTGGACGAAACCATCGTGATCGTCACCGATGCCAGCGAGGCGTCGCTGCGGTGGGCGGGCAACTCGATGACCACCAACGGCGTGTCCACCTCGCGCAGTTGGACGGTCATCTCCATCGTCCGGTCCGGGCAGGACGCCAGGGTCGGGATCGTCACCTCCGCGTCCGTCGACGTCGCCGACATCGACGGAGTGGTCCGATCGGCCGAAATCTCGGCCCGCGCAGCGACACCGGCGTCCGACGCGATGCCCCTGCTCACCGGAACCGGCACCGACGAGCGCTGGGGGGATTCGGCGCAGCGCACCGAGATCGGCGCGTTCGAACAACTCGCCCAGGATCTGAGCATGGGCTTCGACGGCGCCGATCAGCTCTACGGTTTCGCGCACCATCAGCTGCACACCACGTGGCTGGGCACGTCGACGGGAATCCGCCGCCGATTCGTCCAGCCGACCGGGTCGGTCGAGATCAACGGCAAGCGCGGCGACGCCAGCGCCTGGGTGGGCACCAGCACCAAGGACTTCACCGATGTGGCCGGCGTGAAGTTGCTCGAGGACCTGTCGACGCGCCTGGATTGGGCCGGTAACCGGGTGGAGTTGCCCGCGGGCCGGTATGAGACGATCCTGCCGCCGTCCGCGGTCGCGGACCTCATGATCTACCTCATGTGGACCATGGAGGGCAGGGCCGCGGAAGAGGGACATTCGGCCCTGTCGGCACCGGGGGGCACCCGCATCGGGGAGAAGCTCGGTGCACTCCCCCTCACCCTCTATTCCGATCCGGCCGCGCTCGGCCTGGAGTACGCGCCGTTCGTGATCGCCGGGTCGTCGTCCGAGTCGGTGTCCGTCTTCGACAACGGGATGGACGCGGGCCGGGTCGACTGGATCCGTGACGGCACCGTCGGTGCGCTCGCGTACCCGCGGTCGGCGGCGGAGGAGTTCGGCGCCGAGGCGACCGTGCCCGGTGACAACCTGATCCTCGACGCCGGCGGTTCGGTGTCGCTCGACCAGATGGTGGCCGAGACCGAACGCGGGTTGCTGCTGACCACCCTCTGGTACATCCGGGAGGTCGACCCCGCCACACTGCTGCTCACGGGATTGACGCGGGACGGCGTCTACCTCGTCGAGAACGGGAAGGTCACGGGTGCCGTGAACAATTTCCGCTTCAACGAGAGCCCCCTCGACCTACTGCGGAGGGTCACGCAGGCCGGCGCCACCGAGCGGACCCTGCCCCGCGAGTGGAAGGACTGGTTCACGCGGACCGCGATGCCGTCGCTGCGGGTGCCGGACTTCCACATGTCTTCGGTCAGCAAGGCACTGTGAGGGCGCGATTTCTATGCGGACGCTCGTCTAGGTGACAGGCCGTGAGCTTTCCGTTATAAATGCTGCAGACATCACGTATATGAGATTTCTCACTCCAGAGACGTTTCGCCGCGGATGTCATATTCAGGTCTCCAGAGAACGGGACCGAAACTCCCGCATCGCCGCGTGGCCGACGCATGCGCCGAGTCCGCCCGTGCACGTCCGACAAGGAGGTTTCATGCACTCCGATACCCGCATCCGCGAAGCACTCCACGGCCACACCAAGGTCACGAGACGGTTCGCGCTCGCCGACGTGGCACTGACGACGTTCGTCTGCCTCGTCTGCGCCACCGGAATAGGCATCATCACCGGTTCAGTTCTCGCCGCCGTGACGGGGGGACTGATCGTCGTCCTCGCCACGGCGCTGATGGTGGCGGCGGTATGACCGCGCCGAGCATTCAGCGACGTACCACAATCCAGGAGATCCCCGTGTCGAACGACGTCCTCGAGGCTGCACCGCCTGCCCATTCGCTTTCGCACCGCCACCCGGACGGGCGCGAGGTCCTCGCCACCGCGAAGGGCATCCTCATCGCCACCCGCGGATACGGCGACGCCGAGGCGTTCGAGGAATTGCTCGACGTCTCCCGCCATCACCACGTCAGCGTGTTGCGGGCAGCGAAGTCGCTGGTGGAACTGGCGACTCGGCGACAGCCGTGCCCGTCCGTGACGACGCCGGCACCGCCGTACGCTCTCGAGTTCACGGAATGGACGACGCTGCTGGCGCGGTGACGTCCTCCCGGTCCGCCCGGGTGAGCCGCTGGTAGCCCCGATGTGTGAGCCATTCGAGCGGCCCACGATCGAATCGCCGCAACCATAGGCGCGACACGACGATCAGCGTCGCCGAGACGGCACCGAACAGTGCGAGCGTCGCCGGAACCACGGTGGTGCCGTCCAATCTGGCCGCGAGGCCGAATCCCCAGCCGTAGCAGACGATCGAGCACAGAACGTTCTGCAGCACATAGCAACTGAGCGCGGTGCGGCCGACGCCCGAGAGTGCCCGGCCGGGCACGCCGGGTGCACGACCGTCGGCGTAGCGGTGCGCGATCGCGGCGAATAGTCCCAACGCGACGATCGGCGCGGTGCCGTACCTGCCGAGGATCAGGCCCGCGTCTCCGCCGAACAGTCCGAGCGCGAAGTCGAGCGGGAGGGCGATCGCCAGGCCGGCGATCATGAGGCGGCGCCGCAGCGCGCCACGGTCCGGGTCGAGGACGCGCGCACCGTAGAGGTGC
>NZ_JBHUSF010000210.1:0-15721 GCF_042673295.1 Rhodococcus sp. NPDC057014 | reverse complement strand
GGTCGGCGAGGATCCGGCCGTCCTCGTCGAGGACGACGGTGCCGTCGGGGACCTTCAGGATCAGGTCGTCGCCCTGGGCGCCGTCGCGGTTGCTTCCCATCCCCTGCTTGCCGTTGGTGGCCTTCGCGTGGGGGTGGAAATGGAAGTCGAGGAGGGTGTGGACGTTGCCGTCCACCTCGAGCACGACGTCACCGCCACGCCCGCCGTTGCCGCCGTCCGGGCCACCGAGCGGTTTGAACTTCTCCCGGTGTACGGAGGCGCAGCCATTGCCGCCTTTTCCGGCGCTGACGTGCAGCACGACGCGGTCAATGAATCGGGACATGACTGCCGGATCCTTCCTCAGTCAATTGTGTTGATCTCACTCTGAAACAAACAATAGGGGCGGACCGGGTATCTCGACCCAGGTCCGCCCCTATTGGGAGCTTGAAACGTCCCTCACGGGACGATGCACACTCGCGGCAGGACTAGACCTCTGCCGCCGCCGGAACGATGTTCACGGTCTTGCGTCCACGCTTGGTGCCGAACTCGACGGCACCGGCGGAGAGAGCGAAGAGCGTGTCGTCGCCGCCACGACCGACATTGACGCCGGGGTGGAAGTGGGTTCCGCGCTGACGCACCAGGATCTCGCCGGCGCTGACGGACTGGCCGCCGAAACGCTTCACGCCGAGTCGCTGAGCATTTGAATCGCGACCGTTACGGGAGCTGGATGCACCCTTCTTATGTGCCATGTTCTTGACCCTCCTCGGGTGAAATCAGCTCTGAAGCTCTAGCTACTTGATGCCGGTGACCTTGAGGACCGTCAGCTTCTGCCTGTGGCCCTGACGCTTGTGGTAGCCGGTCTTGTTCTTGAACTTGTGGATCCGGATCTTCGGGCCCTTGGTGTGCTCGACGACCTCACCCGTGACCGAGATCTTGGCCAGCTTGTCGGCGTCGGTCGTCAGATCGGATCCGTCGACGACGAGAACGGGAGCAAGCGAGACAGCAGTGCCGGGCTCACCCTCGATCTTCTCGACCTTGACGAGGTCACCAACAGCGACCTTGTACTGCTTTCCGCCGGTCTTGACGATCGCGTACGTTGCCATCGGAGGGCTACCCCTTGCTTCTTCGAACTTGCTCGCGCCACAGTGTGCGCGACTGGTCTGGTGTGACGGCTAGCTCGGTCGAGATCGCGCAGCCTTCACAGGTGAGGGCACAGCTGACCTTCATCGCCGAGTAGCGACTGGTCAAGGTTACAGGAAGGCAACCGTTCCGTACAAACCGGCGACGATTGCCTTCCCGCGTTCCCTCGTCAGTGGTCGGCGTCGACCGGCGGGCCCGCCGGACGTGCCGCTGCCCGCCGGCGCCGCGGCTTACGCGGCGCCGCCTGCGGATCCGTGCCGTCCGGCGAGGACGCCGCCGGTCCGCTCACGGTCGAAGCCGACATGGCCGGTTCCGGTTCCGGGGCGTGCTCCGGCGTCGGAATCACGAACACGGTCCCGGCGCTCGGGGTTTCGGACACCGGCGCCGCCGCTGCCCTCGACACCCGGCGACTTCTGCGCCGCGTCGGGGCCACCGGCTCCGGTGCGGGCTCGGGTTCCGGTGTGGGCTCGGGTGCGCGCTCGTCGGCCGGTTCCGGGGTCTCGGCGACCGGGGCGGCTTCGGCCGGTGCGGCTTCGACGACGGGCGCCTCGGCCGCAGCGTCCCCGGCTTCCTCGGCGACGGCTTCCTCCACGACGGCTTCTTCGACGACGGCTACCTCGGCCTCGGGTGCCACGACGGCTTCCGCGGCCACCGCTGCAGGTGCCTCGGCCACGGCCTCCTCGATCCCGGGCAGGTCCGCCTCGTCCGCGGCCTGCGTCCCGGCGGGTTCAGTTCCGGCCTGGTCCGCCGCCCGAGTCTGGGGCTTCACCGGCTCGGCAGCCGCGGCCGCATGGGCCGCCTCCTCCTCGTGATGGTGGTGTGCCATCGCGAGAGCGACCGGGTGAGCGCGCTTGACGGTGGCGTCCACCGTCGGGGTCTCCTCGTGCGCGGGAGCCTGCGGGGTGTCCCCGCCGGACGACTTGTCGCGGCCCCGCTTCTTGCGCGAGCCCCCGGAGTCGCCGCCGCGGGACGACCCGCGTGCACCGGTGTCCTCGGAGGTCTTCACCTCGATCGGCTCGGCGTGGACGATGATGCCGCGGCCGTGGCAGTGCTCACACGTCGTGGAGAACGCCTCGACCAGGCCCGTGCCCAGCTTCTTCCGGGTCATCTGCACGAGCCCGAGGGACGTGACCTCGGACACCTGGTGGCGGGTGCGATCGCGGCCCAGGGCCTCGGTCAGACGTCGCAGCACCAGGTCGCGGTTCGACTCGAGCACCATGTCGATGAAGTCGACGACGATCATGCCGCCGATGTCCCGCAGGCGCATCTGCCGGACGATTTCCTCGGCAGCCTCGAGGTTGTTCCGGGTGACGGTCTCCTCGAGGTTTCCGCCGGCGCCGGTGAACTTGCCGGTGTTGACGTCGACCACGGTCATGGCCTCGGTGCGGTCGATCACGAGCGTGCCGCCGGACGGCAACCAGACCTTGCGGTCGAGCGCCTTCGCCAGCTGCTCGTCGATGCGGTGCGCCTCGAAGACGTCGACACCGTTGTCCGACGTGTGCTGCTTCAGCCTCGGCATGAGGTCGGGCGCGACCGACTTGATGTACGACTCGACCGTCGACCAGGCCTTCTCGCCCTCGATCACGAGCTTGGAGAAGTCCTCGTTGAACAGGTCGCGGATGACCTTCACGAGAAGGTCGGGCTCCTCGTAGAGGGCCTGCGGGTTACCGGACTTGCCGGACTCCGCCTTCGCGGCCTGAGCCTCGATCCCGGCCCACTGCTCCTGCAGACGCGTCACGTCGCGGGCGAGTTCCTCCTCGCTGACACCTTCCGACGCGGTCCGGATGATGACTCCGGCGTCCGAAGGCACGATGTCGCGCAGGATGTCCTTGAGGCGCTTGCGTTCCGTGTCGGGCAGCTTGCGGCTGATCCCGGTGGACGTGCCGCCCGGCACGTACACGAGGAACCGGCCCGCGAGGCTGATCTGCGTGGTCAACCGCGCACCCTTGTGCCCGACCGGGTCCTTGCTGACCTGGACCAGCACCTGGTCGCCGGGCTTGAGCGCCTGCTCGATCTTGCGCGAGTTGCCACCGAGCCCGGCGGCCTCCCAGTTCACCTCGCCGGCGTACAGCACGCCGTTGCGGCCGCGGCCGATGTCGATGAACGCCGCCTCCATGCTGGGCAGCACGTTCTGGACGCGTCCGAGATACACGTTGCCGACCATCGAGGCCGACGCCGACGTGGTCACGAAATGCTCCACGAGGACGCCGTCCTCCAGCACGGCCACCTGCGTCGTCGCGTGCGGTTGCCCGGTGGCCACGCGGTCGCGCACGACCATGACGCGGTCGACGGCCTCGCGGCGTGCCAGGAACTCCGATTCCGTGAGGATCGGCGGCCGGCGGCGACCGGCATCGCGGCCGTCGCGGCGACGCTGACGCTTCGCCTCGAGCCGCGTCGAACCGGTGATGCCCTGGACCTCGTCCTTCGAGCGGCTCTTGTTGCGAGGCTCACGTTCGTGCACGACGGTGTTCGGCGGGTCGTCCTCGGACGTGGCGTCTCCCGCGCCCTCGCCACCGGACTTGCGGCGACGACGACGGCGGCGGCGACGGCTCGAACCGTCGGAGTCGCCCTCACCGGTCTCTTCGTCTCCGGATTCCGCCTCCGCCTGCTCGGCGTCCGCGGGCTTCTCCTCGGACTCCTTCTTCGGCGTCTCTTCCGGCTCCCGACTCGGTGTCTCCGCACCCTTGTCCGTGACCTTGTCTTCGCGCGCGGACTCCTCGGCCTCGGCGCCCTCGGTGTCGGTGTCCTGCTCGTTCGGCTGCTCGCCCCGCCCGCGGCCACGGCCGCGACGGCCGCGACGGCGACGCCGCGGCTGATCGCCGTCGACGTCCGACTCGTCCGACTCGGTGTCGGCGGTTCCGGTGTCCGCGGCCTTCGCGGGCTCGGCGACCTCCTCGCGCGACTCGGCGACGGGCGGCTGCTCGGTGGTGGGTTCCGGCGTTCCGGCATCCCGGCGACTGCGCCGTCGACGCGGCGGCGTCTCGACCGCCGCGAGGTCGGGCTGCAGGAAGAGCGGCACCTGGGAGACGGCGGGAGTCTCGGCGGGCTCCTCGGCAGCGGGCTCCTCGGCAGCGGGCGCCTCGGCCGGGTAGGCGGCCGTGGTGAACAGGTCGTGCCCGAGGTCGGGTTCGGAAACCGCGGCCTCCTCGGCGACGCGTTCCGCAGCCTGCTCGGCGGGGGCTTCCGGTGCCGCAGCCTGCTCGGCGGGGGCTTCCACGGCGGGGGCTTCCGGTGCCGCAGCCTGCTCGGCGGGGGCTTCCACGACAGGGGCTTCCTCGGCGGGAGCCTCCGGCGCGACCTCGGCGGGTGCCTCGGCAGGAGCGGTCTCCGCAGCGGTGAATCCGGCGTACACCCGCTCGGCGACGTCGCGTTGCAGGCTCGACTGCGCGCTGCGCAGTTCCAATCCGAGGGCCGCGGCCTCGGCGAGAACCTGCTTGCTCGTCACGCCCAGCAACTTCGCGAGGGCGTGAACGCGAATCTTCTCCGGAAGAGCGGGAACCGCGCTTCCGGCGGTGGCCGTATCGTTCGGCTCTGAATTTGTGGGCGGCGCTTGATCGGCCACGTAGTCTCCTCAGCCCCCGGGCGCGTCCACTCCCTGTCTGGGAATGTCACGCGGCCACGCGAGGGCGCAGTATGTGTACTCGCGCCCCAGATGTGAGCGCGAGATTGTCTGGTCTCGCTCCACACAGCGCGTGCAGTGTCCGTTTTCACTGCACACCCGTGTAGTGCCTTGCGGATGGCCGTGGTCCGCGGTGCGAGCGCCTGATCATCCAGCGTGCCGATACGCCCAGGTATTTCCTGTTGACGCAGGGGCAGCGATGAAGGGCATCGAGCCGTGGTGTCATCCGGTCGAAGCCACGTGGTGCACAAATTGCGGTCCGACCACCCTCAGTATCCCACACGTGTGCCGCGGTCCGTGCCAGCGGCGCACGTATCGTTCTGGAACATGTTCCGTTCACGATGGCGCCGCCGGCCCGGAGGGCAGGTCGGTGGATCGAGGGGTGGGTGGAGAGGGGTGTTTCAGTTGGCGGCGAGCTGCGGGAACCAGAGTGCGATCTCGCGCTCGGCCGACTCGACCGAGTCGGAGCCGTGGACGAGGTTCTCCTGGGCTTCGAGCCCGAAATCACCGCGAATCGTGCCCGGAACAGCCTTCTCGACCGGGTCGGTGCCGCCGGCGAGCTGACGGAACGCCGCGATCGCCCGGGGGCCTTCGAGGACGGCCGCGACGAGCGGGCCGCCCGTGATGAATTCCAGCAGGCCGGGGTAGAACGGGCGGCCTTCGTGCTCGGCGTAGTGGGCGGCGGCGATGTCGCCGGGAGCGGTGCGCAGCTCGAGCGCGGAGATCGTCAGACCCTTCCGCTCGATACGACCGAGGATTTCTCCTACATATCCGCGGGCAACGGCATCGGGCTTGATCAGTACAAGGGTGCGCTCAGTCACGGCGCACAGCCTAAATGGTCAGCCGCGCTGCCCCGGCAGCAGGCCCCGCTCCATTCGCTGACGCACATTCCGGCGGAAGTAGAGGAGGTAGCCCCACAGAATGGCGAACACCACCCCGACCGCACCGATCGACACGTGGACGAAGAACCCGAGCAGGAGCCCCACCTGCAACAACAGGTTGTACTTCATGGCCCACGGACGGCCCTGCAGACCCGCCCCCAGGATCATGAGCACCGCCAGCCCCACCAGGTACGTTCCCGACCACCAGGTGAGTCCGCCGCCGACCGTCGCGACGACCGGCAGGGCGAGGAGCACCACGATCGCTTCCAGGATCAGAGATCCCGCGACCACGCCGCGGAAGCCCTTCCACGGGTCCCTGGTCGGCGGGCCGAACTCCGGTTCCGAAGCACGGGGGTCCTGCTCGCTCACGCTGGGTCCTTTCCGAAGAGGGTGCGGGCCGCACCGGCGGTCACCACTGATCCGGTGACCACGACGCCCGCCCCCGATACTGCCTCACCGGGCTCGGCGACCTCCTCGGCCAGTCCGATGGCCGTTTCCAGTGCGTCCGCGAGGGTCGGCGCCACCACGACGCGTTCGTCGCCGAACTTCGCGACCGCGAGGTTGGCGAGGTCTTCGACGTCCATGGCCCGCGCCGAACCGTTGTGGGTCACCACGAGCTCGTCGAACACCGGTTCCAGTGCCGTGAGGATGCCGTCGACGTCCTTGTCCCCCATCACGCTGACGACGCCGACGAGCTTGCGGAAGTCGAATTCGGCGGTCAGCGCGGCGGCGAGCGCGCGGGCGCCGTCCGGATTGTGCGCGGCGTCGAGGAAGACGGTCGGGGCGCTGCGCACGCGTTCGAGCCGGCCGGGATTGACGACCGAGGCGAACCCCGCCCGGATCGCGTCCTGGTCGAGCTGCCGTTCCGGGCCGGCACCGAAGAACGCCTCGACGGCCGCGAGCGCGAGCGACGCGTTGCGCGCCTGATGCTCCCCGTGCAGGGGTAGGAAGATGTCGGTGTAGACGCCGCCGAGGCCCTGCAGTTCGAGTTGCTGGCCGCCGACGGCGATCTGCCGGGCGAGCACCGTGAATTCGGAGCCCTCCCGCGCGACCGCGGCATCCACCTCGACGGCACGGCGGAGCAGCACGTCCATCACTTCCGGCGTCTGTTCGGCGAGGATGGCAACCGTGTCGCGGGGCACGAGCGCGTCCTCGCGGCCCTTCTTGATGATGCCGGCCTTCTCCTGCGCGATCCCGGCGAGGTCGTCGCCGAGATACTCCGCGTGGTCGAGGCTGATCGGGGTGATCACCGCGATCTGCCCGTCGATGACATTCGTTGCGTCCCAACGCCCGCCGAGGCCCACCTCGACGACGGCGACGTCGACGGGCGCCTCCGCGAACGCGGCGTACGCCATCGCGGTGAGCACCTCGAACTTGCTCATCGCCGGTCCGCCCGCCGCCTGCGACTGCTGGTCGATCATCTGCACGTACGGTTCGATCTCCCGGTACGTGTCGACGTAGCGGCGCGGCGACACCGGGCGTCCGTCGATGCTGATCCGCTCGGTGGCGAGCTGCAGGTGCGGGCTGGTGGTGCGGCCCGTGCGCCGGTGCAGTGCGGTGAGCAGTGCGTCGATCATCCGCGTCACCGACGTCTTGCCGTTGGTGCCGGTGACGTGGACCGCCGGGTACCCGTGCTGCGGTGACCCGAGGATGTCCATCAGCGCCGCGATCCGGCTCAGCGACGGCTCGATCTTCGTCTCGGGCCACCGCTTGTCGAGTTCCGCCTCGACCAGCGTCAACTCCGCGAGGTCGACGGGGCTGACTTCCTCCGGCGTGAAGTCGGGCGAGCTCACGCGCCTTCCAGCTCCTTCAATCGCTTGGTGATGCGGTCGATTTCTTCTGTCGCGATCTGCTGACGCGTCCGGATCTTGTCCTTGACGGCGTCGGGGGCCTTGGCCAGGAACGCCTCGTTGGACAGTTTCGCGGTGGTTCCGGCGAGTTCCTTCTGCGCGGCCGCGAGGTCCTTCTCGAGCCGCGCCTTCTCGGCGCCGAGGTCGACGTTGCCGGACGTGTCGAGGTCGACCGTGACGGTGGCCTTGCTCAGGCGCACCTCCACCGAGGCCGACGCGGCGAACCCGTCCGCCGGGTCCGTCAGCCGGGCCAGCGACGTGACCGCGGCGAGCTGCGTGTCCAGATCGGCGTCGGCGATCCCGCTGATCCGTGCGGGCACCCGCTGCGACGGCTTGAGTCCCTGATCGCTGCGGAACCGGCGCACCTCGGTCACGAGTCGCTGCATGTCCTCGACACGCTGCGCCGCAACGGCATCCGCCGCCGCCCCGCTCGACTGCGGCCAGTCGGCCACGACGACCGATTCCCGCTCGGTGAGGGCCTTCCACAGGGTCTCCGTGACGAACGGGATGACCGGGTGGAGCAGGCGCAGCAGCGCGTCGAGGACGTTGCCGAGCACCGCCCTCGTGTTCGCCGCGACGGTGTCGTTCTCGGCGAACTGCACCTTGGCCAGCTCGAGGTACCAGTCGCAGACCTCGTCCCACGCGAAGTGGAACAGCGCCTCGCACGCCTTGCTGAACTCGTACCGGTCGAACGCGGTGTCGACGTCGCCGCGCACCTGGTCGAGGCGGTCGAGGATCCACCGGTCCGCGTCGGTCAGTTCGCCGCGGGCGGGTAGCGGCGCGGGCGCGGCCCCGTTCATGAGGGCGAACTTGGTGGCGTTGAACAGCTTGGTCGCGAAGTTCCGGGACGACTGCGCGTGGTCCTCGCCGACGGACAGGTCGCTGCCCGGGTTCGCCCCGCGGGCCAGCGTGAAGCGGAGCGCGTCGGCGCCGAATCGGTCGACCCAGTCGAGGGGGTCGATGCCGTTGCCCCGCGACTTCGACATCTTCTTGCCGAACTGGTCGCGAACGAGGCCGTGCAGGAAGACGTCGTCGAACGGCATCTGCGGTCCGGACTTGCCTTCGCTGAACACCCCGTCGCTTCGCTCGCCCCGCCCTGTGATGGCGTCGTCCTCCGACACATACGTGCCGAACATCATCATCCGCGCCACCCAGAAGAACAGGATGTCGTAACCGGTGACGAGAACGCTTGTGGGATAGAACTTCTCCAGCTCCGGCGTCTTCTCGGGCCAGCCCATGGTCGAGAACGGCCACAGCCCGGAGGAGAACCACGTGTCGAGGACGTCGGGGTCCTGCACCCAGCCCTCGGGCGCGGTCTCGTCCGGTCCGAAGCACGCGACCTCGCCGTCGGGGCCGTACCAGATCGGGATCCGGTGACCCCACCACAGCTGCCGCGAGATGCACCAGTCGTGCATGTCGTCGACCCAGGCGAACCATCGCGGTTCCTGACTCGCCGGGTGAATGACGGTGTCACCGTTGCGGACCGCGTCACCCGCCGCCTTCGCCAGGGACTCGACCTTCACCCACCACTGCAGCGACAGGCGCGGCTCGATGGACTCGCCGGTGCGCTCGGAATGCCCGACGCTGTGCAGGTAGGGCCGCTTCTCCGCGACCACGCGACCCTGCTCGGCGAGCGCCTCCCGCACCTTGACCCGCGCCTCGAAGCGGTCGAGACCGTCGAACTGCGTTCCCGTGTCGGCGATCTTGCCGGTCTTGTCCATGATGGTCGGCATCGGCAGGTTGTGCCGCAGGCCCATCTCGAAGTCGTTGGGGTCGTGCGCCGGGGTGATCTTGACGGCGCCGGTGCCGAATTCGGGGTCGACGTACTCGTCCGCGATGATCGGGATGTCGCGGCCGGTGAAGGGGTGCTCGAGCGCCGTCCCGATCAGGTGCTTGTAGCGCTCGTCGTCGGGGTGGACGGCGACGGCGGTGTCGCCGAGCATCGTCTCGACACGGGTGGTGGCGACCACGACGTGCGGTTCGTCGTCGTTCAGGGAGCCGTACCGCAGGGAGACCAGCTCACCCTCGACGTCCTCGAACTTCACCTCGATGTCGGAGATCGCGGTCTGCAGCACGGGCGACCAGTTGACGAGTCGCTCGGCCCGGTAGATCAGACCGTCGTCGTACATGCGCTTGAAGATGGTCTGGACGGCGCGGGAGAGCCCGTCGTCCATGGTGAAGCGGTCGCGGCTCCAGTCGACGCTGTCACCGATGCGGCGCATCTGGCCGCCGATGGTGCCACCGGACTCCCGCTTCCAGTCCCACACCTTGTCGATGAACAGTTCGCGGCCGAAGTCTTCCTTCGTCTTGCCGTCGACGGCGAGCTGCTTCTCGACCACGGTCTGCGTCGCGATGCCCGCGTGGTCCATGCCCGGCAGCCACAGCACCTCGTAGCCCTGCATCCGCTTGCGGCGGCTCAGTGCGTCCATCAACGTGTGGTCGAGAGCGTGACCCATGTGCAGGCTGCCGGTCACGTTCGGCGGCGGCAGGACGATCGAGTACCCCGGCTTCTCGCTGTGGGGATCCGCGCGGAAGTAACCGGCGTCTACCCAGCCCTGATACAGATCGTCCTCGACAGAACTGGGGTCCCAGCTCTTCGGGAGGGCATCGGCACGGTTCTGGGGATTTTCTGGAGCTGCACTGGTCACCCGTCGAGTCTAATGAACGCGCGGACGACCCACGACGGGGCTACCGTGCGGCCCCGCTACTGGTCGCTGAACAGCGCGCGGTGCACCTCGGTGGCGGTGCGATGTTCCGGGTCGACGGGACGCAGCGCCTCGCCGGCGTCTTCTCCGCCTGCCTGGGATCCTGCGGTGCTGTGCAACTCGGAGAAGAGCTGCACGTGGTGGTCGTTCAAGGGATTCCTCCGGTTCGTCTGCCGCATCCGATGCGGCAACCACTCGAGAATGTCGAGTATGCATCGAAACCCCCGCCGATCGGCGGCGACACGGCGACGGCGCGCCGGTGGTGTTCCCACCGGCACCGGCGACGGGCTCAGCCGGACTGCTCCGCCACCACACACGCGAGGTAGAGCGTCATCCCCAGGCCCGGTTCGTCCAGCGGGCGGCCGAGGAGCCCGGCGATCTTGTCGAGCCGGTTGGCGAGAGTGTTGCGGTGGACGTGCAGCCGCTTCGCCGCACGGCTGGAGTTGAACCCGCACTCACCCCACGCGATCAGGGTGTCCTGCAGGTGCGGCCAGTCGTTGTCACTGGTCAACGCGCCGAGCACGGCCCGCGACAGCCGGTCGCGGGTTTCGGCCGGGATCACCGAGACGGCCTGGTGGAGACGGAACCGGTCGATGTCGTGGACCTGCGCACGTGGGTCGAGGGCAGCGCCGAGCCGGAGCGCGTCGTACGCGTCCTGGGACGAGAGATTGAGCTGTTCGACCCCGTGCGCGATCGAGCCGATGCCCACCCGGGTGTCCCATCCCTGCTCGCGCACCGGGGTCACGATCCTCCGGCACCGATCCGCCAGGGCTGCATCCGCGGCCGGTGTCGGCGCCCTCACCACCGTGGTGACGGCGATGACCTGCCGGGCGAGCGGTGCCACCAGATCGGTCGCGGAATCGAAGGTGGCCTGCACGGCGCGCAGAACCTCGAGGGACACGGGCTGCCCGTCGACGGCGTCGTCGCCGGTGTGCCGGTCGTAGCTGATCAGGACCACGACCCGGGGCAGCCGCAGGTCGTAGCCCAGACCCTTTGCTCGCCTATGGATCTGAGCCTCGGTGAACGTGGCCCGGTGCCAGTCGCAGATGTCGCGGAGCAGTTCTTCCGCCGCCCGCTCGTAGGTCAGCCGGGTACCGATCCGCGAGGCCTCCTGCATCAGGATCTCGGTCTGCCTCTTGACCACCAGTCCGAACTGCTCCACCTGCTCGGGTGAGCCGGACAGCCCGATCGTGCCCACCACCTCACCGTCGATGACCAGTGGAATGGTGACGCCGGGCAGGCTGCCGACGAGGTCGCGGACGTCCGCGGCCGAGTGCGCGATCATCCGCCGCGCGCGGATCACCTCGATCGACGCCTCGTGGAACTGACCGATGCGACGCTCGTCCCCGCTGCCCACCACCGTGCCGGACGCGTCCGTGATGAGCACGTTGAACCCGATGACGTCGGTGATCTCGTTCGCGATCTGTTGCGCCAGAGCCTCACTCAGCATGGACGACCCTCCCGGCCCTTCTGGTTGACTGTGCATGTCGCACAAGCATGGACTGATTTCAGTGTAGATCAAGGTCAACTTGCCTAGTGACCACGGTCACAGCCGTTCCTACGATGGGTTCATCCCAACTAGGAGTTCACATGGCAATCCTCGACTGGATACTTCTCGGTGCCTACTTCCTGCTACTCGTCCTGATCGGCGTCCAGACCATGCGACGCGTCAAGTCCCCGGACGATTTCGCGGTGGCAGGCAACCGAATCATCTGGCCGGTCTTCTTCGGCAGCCTGGCCGCGGCCTTCCTCGGCGGCGGAGCCTCACTCGGCGTCGCAGGCGCCGCCATGCGCGACGGCTACGTGTACATGTTCGCGTTCTGCGCCTTCGGCGTGCAGACGGTGCTCGTCGGCTATTTCGTCGCGCCCAGACTCAAGAACTACGTCGGCGCCCACACCCTCGGCGACATCATGGAGGCCCACTACGGCCGACCGGCGCGACTGGTCACCGGCGTACTGTCCGTGGTCCTGTGCGCCGGCATCCTCGGGGCCCAGGCCCTGGCCATCGGCACCGTCGTCAACGCCACTCTCGACGTGCCCACCGTCCCCGCCGTCATCATCGGCATGGGAGTGGTGATCCTCTACTCCTCGTTCGGCGGCGCCTGGGCGGTCATCCAGACGGACCTGTTGCAGTTCGTCTTCCTGGGGGTGCTGCTGCCGGTGGCGCTCCTCATCGGGCTCGACGCCGTCGGCGGACCGTCGGCGCTCCTGGACAGTGTTCCCGCCGAGCACCTTTCGTTCATGGGCGACTACTCCCCCGCACAGTTCCTCACGCTGTTCGCGGCACTGCTGCTCGGCGAGACGCTGGTCCCGCCGTATGCGCAGCGGACGTTCTCCACCCCCGACTCGCGGCACGCTCGTAAGGGCTACGCACTGGCGGGATTCTTCTCGTTCTTCTTTTTCTTCACCTCGGCGTCACTCGGATTGATCGCACTCGTCCTGTACCCGGACATCGAAAGCGATCAGGCGCTTCCGACCGTGGTGATGAACCTGATGCCGGTCGGTGTTCTCGGCCTGGTGGTGGCGGCACTGATGGCGGTCGTCATGTCGACGGCCAGTTCCTATCTCAATTCCACCGCCGTCGTCCTCACCAAAGACATCTACCAGCCACTCAGCCCCACCGAACTGCCGCCGTCGAGGCGACTCACCATCGAGCGGGCCACCAGTGTCGTCGTCGGCGCCGGGGCGACCATCTTCGCCCTCAGCGTTCCGTCCATCGTCGACGCCCTGCTCTACAGCTACACCCTGTGGGCTCCGACGGTCATCGTTCCGCTGTTCGGCGCCGTGCTGTTCGGCGTGCGGTCCGCCCCGGCGGCACTGTCGGCGATCGCAGCGGGCGCGATCGTCACCGCGGTGTGGCAATGGGGTCTGGACGCACCGTTCGGACTGGACGGACTGGTTCCCGGCGTCGTCGCCAACCTTCTCGTCTTCGTCACGGTCGCCGTGGCCACCTCGTCCCGTTATCCGCGCAGGCAGGAGCCTGCCGTCCGCGTCACCGAAGGAGAATTCGCATGATCCCCGCCCTCCTCTATTACGGCGTGCCGACCGCCGTCGTCACCGTCACCCTGTGGGTCGGCTTCCTCGGCTGGCGCTTCTACGTCAAAGAGGTGCTGCGCGGCGGCAGCGACAACACCGGACACGACCATGGGTGACCTCGTGGACGTTCCCGGCGTGACCACCGCCTCGAGCCCGTACCCGTCGGCGCGCAGGGTGGGCGACCTCGTGTTCGTCTCCGGCCAGGTCTCCTTCGACGACGCCGGCCGCGTGGCCGGAACCGACGTGGTGGAGCAGACACGCAACTCGCTCACCCGGCTCGGCCGGGTTCTCGCCGCCGCCGGGGCCACCCTGCACGACATCGCTTCGGCCACGGTGTATCTCACGAATGCCGGCGACGCCGCCCGCTTCAACGAGGAATGGATGCGCTGGTTCGGCGCGGAGCACCGCCCGGCCAGGGCGACCGTGGTCGCAGATCTCCTGGACCCGCGGTTGCTCGTCGAGATTCAGGCCATCGCCGTCACGGGCCGGCGCTCGAACGAAGGGAAGGACACGGAATGAAGGTGGCAGTACTCGGAGCAGGGGTCGTCGGGGTCGCGACCGCCCACGCGTTCGCCGAGCGCGGACACGACGTTCACGTCTACGACCGGCGCAGCGAAGTCGCGTCCGACACCAGTGCGAGCACCGCCGGACTGATCGCCCCCGGCCACTCGTACGCGTGGGCGTCGCCGTCGGCTCCCACCATGCTGATCCGATCGCTGCTCGGCGCGTCGACCTCGATCCGCGTCCGGCCCCGGGCGGACGTCGACCTCGCCCGGTGGGGTGTGCGCTTCCTTCGCGAGTGCACGGCCTCCCGGTCGCGGTCGAACACTCTCGCGAAGCTGCGCCTGGCCCGGTACAGCCAGCAGCTGATGGACGAACTCGCCGTCCGCGAGAACCTGGAGTACCTCCGGACGGACTCCGGCGTGCTGTACCTGTACCGGGACGAAGCGGAACTCGAACGAGCGCAGGCGAACTCGCAGCTGCTCCGCGACCACGGACAGCTGCAGGACGTGCTGGGCCCCGACGAGATCGCGGCCGCGGAGCCCGCCCTCCGGCACGGGACGGCCACGTTCGCCGGGGCGATCCACGACCGCACCGACGGCACCGGCGACCCGCACCGATTCTCGGTGGGACTCGCCGAGGAATGCCGGCGGCTGGGGGTCCGGTTCCATCTGGGCACGTCCGTCGCGGGCCTCGAGACCGACGGCGCGGCCATCACGTCCGCCGTCACCGACCAGGGAAGGATTCGCGCGGACGCGTTCGTCCTCGCTGCCGGGGCCGCGAGCGCTCTCGTCGCGAGGAGTGTCGGCCTGCGCCTGCCGGTCTACCCGGCCAAGGGGTACACGCTCACCGCCACCGTCAAGGACCCCGAGCGCGCGCCGGTGATCGGCGGCATCGACGAGAAGACGCTCGTCGCCTGGTCGCGGTTCGGGGACGAATTGAGAATGTCGGCGACCGCGGAATTCGTCGGGTACGACCGGAGTCACTCCCCCGCCGACTATGCGGGGATCGTGAACGCGGGGAACGAACTGTTTCCCGGCGCCGTCGACTGGGACACGGCCCGATACCGGACCGGCCTGCGGCCGATGACGCCTGACGGCCCGCCGATCATCGGACTGGGACGCCACGACAACCTGTACTTCAACACCGGTCACGGCCATGTCGGCTGGACCATGGCGTGTGGCTCGGCGCGCATCCTCGCGGACCTCGTGGACGAACGGCGACCCGACATCGACCCGAGTCCGTACTCCCCGATGTCGTCCCGTCGCCATCAGTGGAAAGTGGACGCGTAACGAATCACGCGGGCCCGACGACTATCCGGGCGTGCCCGCCGGAACCGGCGGCACACCGACCTCGCTGACCGCAACCCCCGACTGCGGTCGGCGAGGTCGACGCATCAGTCGCCGGACTATTCGCCCCGGCCGCTTTCGGCGTCCCGCTTGGCGAACGCGAGCTGAATCTCCCAGCCTTCGATGTTGCCTTCGAGGGCGGACGCGCGACGCTCGGCGCTCGGGTACAGGGCGGCGAATCCGGACTCGACGACGCGCAGGAGGGTGCCGCCGTCCCGCTCGGACAGGAAGAATTCGACCAGGGTGGACGTGCCCTCGACGAGGGGCTGCGCGGGATCGTCTCCGCCGCGGAACGAGACGTAGTGGGGTGCGTCGGACTTCACGGGAAGTATCGGGAAGCGTCCGTACGGGGGGAACTCCACGACGAAGACGTTGCCTTCGCGTGTGGTGGTGGTCTTGCCGGGATCTCCGTCGCCGATGAACCAGCCGGGTTCACTCACCAGCCGGAACACCCGCTCGATGGGGGCGTCGATCTGGATCTCGCGCTCGATCCTGTCCTGGGACGCATCCGGAACGCTCATGATCATCCTCACCTCTCGACAATGTGCTACCCCACGGTTGCACATCGGCGGTTCCTTGCGCAACCCTTAGGTTGCACTCCATCGGAAGAATGAGGGGAAACGCATCCGGGTGCCCACCCCGACGCCGGACGGCGTGGGGC
>NZ_JBHUSF010000209.1:0-15835 GCF_042673295.1 Rhodococcus sp. NPDC057014 | reverse complement strand
CTCTTCGGCGTCCGCCACGTCCTCGAACCGCGCATCGACGGCAACGGATTTCGCGCGAATCAGTGGTCTCGCACCCGCAATGGGGTATTCGTAAGGGATGGACAGTCGAGGGTCGGATCGCGACGATGCCGACTGGAACTTCCGCGCCCGCCACGAGACCGGGACTCAACGGCTCGACCGGAACTGGAGTGGTCTTCTCCAGGAACTGCGCGTCGTGCAGACCGGTGTGCAGCTGCTCACCGGATTCCTGCTGACGCTGCCGTTCCAGCAACGTTTCGAGGACCTCACAGACAGCGAGGTGGGCATCTATCTGGCGACGGTCGCCCTGTCGGTGACGTCGACGATGCTGCTCGTCGCGCCCGTCGGTCTGCACCGCATGCTCTTCCGCAGGCACGCACTCCCCGAGCTCGTCGCGGCCTCGCATCGTCTCGCGATCTGCGGTATCGCCACCCTCGGCCTGGCACTGATCGGTGTGGTGGCGTTGATCTTCAGCTTCGTGATCTCACCTCTCGCGGGAGGCGTCGCCGCCGCTGTCGCGCTGGTGATGTTCTGCGGACTCTGGGGTTTCGCCGCAGTCCTGCAGTCGCGGCATCGGTGAGCCCCGCGTTTCGGTCTCACGGCTTCCGGGTAGGCGAAGCGGGGGCAGCGGAAGGAGAGAGTGATCGTGTCCGAGAGCACACACGACGAGAGGGACGAGCCCAAAGGCGGGCGCCCGGGCCCAGCCGATCACGGCAAGGACGGTGGCATGGCCACGAGAGAGAACGCGCCCGAGTTGACGGACGACTCCGCAGACGCCGACACCGACTGACCACACCCGATCGCCGCTCGAGCACAGAAGGAATGCCGTGACGGACCAGGAAGCGCATTGACCGATCCGAAGGCGGACCTCCACGACTACCTCCAGACCGCCCGCGATGCTCTGCTGTGGAAGCTGGGCGGGTTGTCCGAGTACGACATCCGCCGACCGATGACCGCGACCGGCACGAACCTACTGGGGCTGGTCAAACACCTGACCGGCGTCGAGATCGGCTATTTCGGTGAGCCCTTCGGCCGATCCGCGGACTTCCCACCGTGGGTGACCGACGACGCCGAAGACAACGTGGACATGTGGGCGACGGCCGACGAGTCCCGCGACTACGTCGTCGGCCTGTACCGCCGGGCGTGGGAGCACGCCGATGCCACCGTCCGGGCGTTGCCGCTCGACGCGCCCGGGCGGATACCGCACTGGCCGGAAGACCGCCGCGACGTCACACTGCATCGGATTCTCGTACACGTGATCGCCGAGACTCACCGGCACGCGGGCCACGCCGACATCGTCCGCGAACTCGTCGACGGAACCGCTGGGCTGAGGGCGGACAACGACAACCTGCCCACAGTCGAGCGCACGTGGTGGGAGAGCTACCGAGCCCGCGTCGAACGGGCGGCACGCGAAGCCGGCCCAGGCTGAGCGCTTCACCCCGCAGGTTGCGCAGTCGTCGTGGTGACGACCGGCGTGATGGTGGTCACCGACTCCGCAGCGGTGGTCGTCGTCGGTTCGGCCGTGATGGTCGCGGCTGCGGAGGATTCCGAGACGGCCTGCGGCACAGACGGCGGCGTCGTGGTTACTGCGGCCACCTCCACGGCGGTCGTGGGTTCCGGCGATGTCGTGGAGGCGACCGTCGTGGGTGCCGCTGAGCGGGTGCTCGTCGTGGTTGCACCCACCGTGCTGCCGGCCGGCGAGGGCTGCTTCTCGGCGGCTGTTGTGGTGGGTGCGACCTGCGCCGCTTCCGCGTCCGTCGTCGAGGCGGCGGCGAGTGTCGCTGTCGACTGCGCAGTCGCGGCCGTGCGCGCCTCGCCCTTTTCCGCTTCCTGCGCCAGGTGCGTCAGCCAGGCCGCTGCGTACTGGGCAGACGTCAGCGGTTTTCCGTTCCCGGCATTCGCGTCACGCCAATAGTCGAAGTGGTGGCCGGTCCCCTCCCCCAACGTCTGCTGGTACGGATCGCTCATCGCCACCTGGATCGTGTTCTGGTTGTCCGCGATGAACCCGATGATTTCGTTCCGCACCTTCGCGGGCAGGTAGACCAGGTCGACCGCCTGATTGGACGAGATCGGACCGGCCGACGTGTCGGACTGCACCGCAACGGGTTCGGTGGGCTTGTACGCCGGATCCGACACCTTGACCAACACGTCGAGGAACGTCTCGTCGGACTGCATCCAATTGTCCTGCGACTGGATGTCCGCGAACGCGGCGAGAGCGATCTGCCCGATCACCACCGCGAGATCCTGTCCCGTCGCCGGCGTCAGACCCTCCTTCTGCAACGCGTCGACGTTCAACTGGCGTCCCACGTTGATTGCGAGTTGCAGCAGCGCAATGTTCTCGGGAGCGGAGCAGGTCAGATCTCCTTCCGAGCAGAACGATGCCACCTTGCCGTCCAACGCGCCGAAACTGCCGGACGTCCCGGGCAGTGCACCTCGTCCGGGTGTGCCGGTCTGACCGGACTGGTAGGCGAGATCGAAGCCGTCGGGATTGCGGAATTCGTTCTCGGCGCCCGGAAATGCTCCTTCACCGAGAGTGCGGCCGGCGTCCGCCAGGATGACGACGCCGACGACGGAAGCGGGATCCAGAATGTCGTACGAGCCGTCCTCGCCGTCCTGGTTCCCGACTTCCATCGCAACGCGTCTCGCGACGTCGGCGCCTTCGCTGTAGCCGACAATCGAGAACTTCGTGTCCGGGCACGACGCGTGAATGGAGCGCATGACGGTTTCGGTGTTGTCGACGCCGGCGTTCACCGCGTCCTCGTAGGAGTTCATGTTCGCCGGGTACTCGATGTACACCGCGGCGTAGGACCCACCGCCGACGGATTGCTGCGGCGCGTTCACCACTTCATCGATCCAGGGGCTGGTGTAGTTGCTCGAGTACGACGCAGGAAGCGGCGTGCCGTCCGGTGCCACGAGCATCTGGTGTGTACCCGGCCTCGGACTGTCGCCGCGGCCGGCCACGGCGATGCTGACCATGTCGTAGCACGCATTCGAGGCCGCTGCCGTCAACGCTGTCGCCGTCGTGGCGGGTGAGCCGGGGTTCGACCATGGTGTCGCGAGCAGTGCCGCCAGTCCCAGGGCGCCAGGGGCGACCAGACTGCCTGCGATCCTCCGTCGATGCGCGACCTTGCGTGCTGAAACGCGACGTTCCATGGTCTACCCCATCCGTTCGTGGCGCGTGCCGAACACCCGAGTAGGTGTCAACGCGTTAACAGACAAGTCGCGCAACGCCGCAGCGGTGTTACACGGTGCTCCGGCAGAGTGGCCTCACGACGCTCGCGGATGCGCGAACCCCAGATGCCGGCCGCCGCGGTTCGAAGACTCCCTGCGCACCAACGCAATACCCCGATCCCACTCGGACCGCGGAAGTTTCCGAGCCCTGCGGTCCGCACGGATACTCGCGACATCGGCGAAGACCGCTCGCACCGCACACCCCGGGATGACCGTTGCGAGGTGTTCGAAACTGTGTTCGATAGCCCCCATTTGTCGCAGCGACGGCAGCGGTCGAGCCACCGGCGGTTGTCGCCGTTCTGGCAGAATTGTGCGGACGTCGCGGGAACCGCGGCGCCCGGTTCACGTCGCGTTGTCGCACCTCGGGAGGCGAGTCATGTCGGATGATCCTTCGGGGACGGCACGTATGGGAGACGACGGTCCCGGCGCCGTCTTCGCGAAGTTGGCAGAGATGGTGTACAACGGCGACGACTTCGATCACGTCTACCGGGCCATCTGCGATGCCGCGGCCACTCTTGTCCCCGGGTGTGCGCATGCCAGCCTCATGCTGAAGCAGAATGATCGCCACATCACCGTGGCGGCGAGCGACGAGGTCGCAGCGCACGTCGACGCCCTCGAGCGAGCCGAGCAGGAAGGGCCCTGCCTCGATGCGATCGAGAATGACGCACCGCAGGTAGAAACCGAACTCGCGCGTTCGACGCAATGGCCGCGGCTCGCCCGGCGGACTATCGCCGAGACGCCCGTCCGAGGTGCCGCAGGGTTCCGGCTCCTCATCCGTGGGCGGAAGGTCGGCGCACTCAACCTGTTCGCGGACAACCCCGGAGAACTCACCGACGAATCGATCGACCAAGCGATTCTGATCACGGCGTTCGCGGCGGTGACGTTGACAGCGCTCCACGAACACCAGGAAGCGCAGACGCTTCGCGACGGCCTCGCGAGCAACCGCGAGATCGGGAAAGCCATCGGGCTGTTGATGGCGTTCCACGACATCTCGGAGGACCGGGCTTTCGACCTGTTGCGCAAGACGTCACAGGACATGAACATCAAGCTCACCGGCGTCGCACGGGAAGTCATCGCGCATCACAATTCGAAGTTCGACTGAGTGTAGGGTCTCCAGAACCGTGGCACGACCATCAGTCGGAATCTCACGGTGAGTGGCGGGCCGGTGGCGGATCAGCCACCGTTGTGAGACGCGCCCACTTTCAGAATCGGGGGTCAACGGACCGCCGTTGACCGCCCCGAATGCGCGGCTCCAGATCGTTCGGGTGTCCCGATTGACGCCCCGAAAGCAAAATCATCACCGGACGGGTCAAACGGGAACGCGCAGCTCAGGGAGTCTCGATCAACGACCCGCTTCCGGAGACGTGCCGATCAACGTTCGGCTATCGGACGTGCCGATACCTGTCGGCTCTTACACTGTGGCGATGGGGGCGCGCACCGAGACCGATCCCGCTGGAGTGGCATGAGCTGGTTGATGCGTGAGGACCAGCGAATGGTGGAAAAATTTCTCCTGCAGGGCGTTATCACCCTCGCCGAGGCACGTCGGCTTCGAACACCATCTGCTCAGGATCCGTTTCTCCGGGACGCCGTCGACAACCTCCTGATGGATCTGTCCGGCTACCCCCTCAGAGAAGGCGGGCCACGCTCCGGGCTGGACCAACTCGAGTACTTCAGCAAGGCCATCGCACGGGAGCCAACCGAGTTCGCCCACGGTCTCGATACCCGAGTCGGAAAAATCGTTCTCGATGCGACGTCGGGTCTTACCCATGAGAACCGTGCCGAACGTCGATGGGCGATTCTCGATCCTCTCGGGGCGCCGCGGATGGACCGGCGGGAGGCCGGCATGAACGTCTGGGTGCGGCTCCTGTCTTCCCGTGTGACGGACGGCCTGCTGCACCCGGTTCTGTGTGCAGAGCTAATTGCCGACGTGGGCCCGCTGTCTGCGGATGATGCGTACAACTCGCGAGAGGTGCAGATCAACCGCGCTGCTCCGGGTTTGTACAAGACGTGGGTGTCCGATCCCGGCACCCGTGACAGCCAGGAACACAGCATGCGGGAGCTGTTCGAGTCAGTCAGTTGGGCTCGTTCGTTGTCCTGAGTGTCCGCGGTCCCTTTCGCCGATCGGCTTACGGCGGTGCAGCCACCACCGATCGGCTACACCGCCGGGTTCCATGCCAACCGTTCGTCGACGATAGACGGCACCCATTGTGTGCGCCGGACTTTGAGTGCGCTGGTGCGTTCGAGGCTTGTTGCCAGGTCGGCCAACATCGAGCTCAGGGAGAGCCAGAGGGGCGGTTCCCATGCCCAATCTTCACGGGGCCATTCGTTGACACAGCCATGTAGCGGTCCTGGCCGCGTGTCAACGAAAAGGTGGTCACTGTCTGCGTTTCCTATAGGGATGAACGCTGACAGAAACACCTCGGACGGTGAACCTGCGGGCTCTTTCGCGAACTTGTCAGGGGACACTGGAGGCCCGTAGTACGCGATTGTCGCGCCCTCCACCCTGCGATGGTGATCGGCAACAACGCGATCAAGCGACAGCAGCTCATGGCGGGGAAAAAGCGAAATCCAGTTCTCTCGTGGGAATCCGTTGATCAATCGATAGAATTCTCGGAGCTCGCTCGTCCAAACGGCCGTGGCCTGCTCGGCGTCCGCTATCTGCTCGTCAGTGGCTCCGACGAGCGCCGGATGCGAGAGATTGGTTCGTAACCAGGACGCGATTCGGGTCCACTGCTCGAGCACCGAGCTGGCGGGGGTCGATCGGAGGAGTTCGAGAACCTGCTCTTCTGTGGAGGTATGGAGGATCGCTTTGATAGCGGCGATCTCGTCAGGAGCATCGCCTCTCACGGTTCCATCGGTCATCGCACAACGGTGCCACACATTGCAGGTGCGTTCACGTAGGTTCTGCACTGCAGCGTTGTGCGCGGGACTCATCCGCGATGCTCCCGCAAGCGGATCTGTATCCGGTCGCGAGAAGCTGTACCGCAGTTCCGTCGACGTATCAGTGCACAGTTCGATCCGCCGAATTCGAATCGCCCTCAAGCTGGCGTCGCACAGAGGCAAGGCGCCCACCGACCCATTGGTGGACCGCCGACAACAGGAGAGCTGCCAGCGCCACCGGGATATAGAAACCGAGGATGACGAGCGTCGGCCGCAGCGCAAGAAGCCATTGAACCGAGACAAGCAGCAGAACCACGGCCACGAGCCACGCGATGCCGCGCCGCGGCATCAATGCGGGCGCCAAGCACAGCAGCGGTGGGATTGCGAGCAATCCGGAGGTGAGGAGGTAACCATATTGGTCGGCAATGGACGCCTCGCACTCCGCCCAGGTATTCACCCCTTGCGCAGGGAAGACCCCGATCTCACAGGACGTGATCTGGAACATCGGCTGCGACGCCACGAAGACGCCGAGTGCAGCAGCGAAGGATGCCAACAGAATCCACATCGCCCGGACAACCCTCATCATCAGATCATGTCACCCCCTCTGGCCTGTCAACGGACCGACCGGTGAGGGATCCGTCAATGGGACCATCTGCCGAGTTTCGCGGCTGTGGTGGCGGCGGTGAGGCTAACCTCCTGACCATGCCTATTCGGGTCGGCATTGCGTCTCTGGGATGGTTTTCGGGTGTGCGCCGCCGTCGATCTGGGTCCACATCAGGAGAGCCATGTCGTGGCACATAGGGATGCTTCCACCGGAAACACCCGACCTCGGCGCCATCGCGCACGGACCCACTGTCCTGGCGCGTAGCCCGGGCTTACAGGTCGGGCTACGCACGATCATCGCCTACAAGGGTGGGCTCGAAATCGCCGTGATGGTCATCGCGACCGGCGCGCATGCCGACGTCGCCGACCGCCAGTACATGGCGCCGGCCGAGATCGACCCGGTTACCGGACGCCCGAACCCCCACCCGGTCCTGGGGGTGGCCTTCCGGTTCAGCGCCGCCGACGACTCGACCGAGCAACCATTTCCCCGCCGCAGCACCGCCGCACGATCGAAGCCCGGCGTGTTCCGGCGCGAGTTCTTGTACACCACGAGCGAACTTCCTCGCTCGACCCTCCTGCGGTACCTCGTCGCATGGCCGCAGGTGGGGTTGTCCGCCACCACAGTCGAACTCACGCTCCCTGACCCGGATGATCTGCGTCGCCACATCATCCCCATGCCGAACTAAGCGGGTCAACATCTGGTGTCGTCGGGCTCCGTCAGGACGAGCGTGCCCGGAGGTGACTGCAACTGCAGGTCGAGCAGTTCGGCGACCACCCGGTAGCGCCCAGCCGCTAGCGCCTCGATGTCCGATCCCAGGTTGACTTGCAGGGACATGCGGCCGCCCGGGGCGAGGTCGGGCAGTGGAGGTGCGTGGGCGAAAAGCATCAGGCCGGTTCCCAGCCGTTCGCCGTCCGGTCCGAGCACCCACCCGCGGACGGTCATGTGATCGCCGACGTCGTTCGTCCAAACGTGGTCGGCGGTATTGAGCAGATCGATCGGCACTTCGGGCAGTGTGCCAACCGTGGCGGTTTGCTCGGCTGGCCACCGCAGTTCCAGGCCTGCCCGCCGGGCCGCGCAGGGCCGCCGCAGCGGGACCGGCCCGGGATCGGTGCTGACGGTCCAGGCTTCTCCGATCCAGTGCAGGCACACCAGTACCCACCCATTTCGCTGGTGTGGGTGCGGCGCGGCGAAGACGTCTCGCGGGTTGTCGATGAACTCCCAGCTGGGGAAGATCGGTCGCCAACCCTGACGAGGGAGATCGAGCAGGTCATCAGGAGAGCGAAAGGTGAGCTGGCGGCCACCGATCAGGTCCCACAGCGACGAACCGGGCCCCTCGAGTGCCGCCGGATCGACATCGAGAGAGCCGAGCCGAACCAGCCCCGGGTCTGACCGGTTCTCCTCGGAATCCGACCTCGTCATCTTCGAATTCTCTCGCACTTACGAACCACTTGTCCCGCAAGACGCCCACCGGGCGAACCCGCGCTACCGATGACGGATGGACAACCGGTCAGATCCCCACACGGTCGCTGCACCCCGAGCCGATCGGTCAACCAGAGATTCGGGTCCGGGCCAAATATGATGGCGGAACTTGTTTCTGGGGTTGGGGGGTACGGATGGATCCGCAGGGAGGAAACGCAGGCACCACCGAACGGGGAGGTATGCGGGCGTTGTGGCCGTATGTGCGTGAGCATCGCCGGTTGCTCGGGGCGGCAGCGGTGTTCTCCGTTGCCGCAGCCGGACTGAGTCTGGTGCAACCGGTGCTGGTGGGCCGGATCATCACCGCCGTCGGAGACGGCGGGCCGCTCAGCGACCTGGTGTGGGCGCTGGTCGGCCTCCTCGCCGCCGGTGCGGTCCTCGCCACGATCCAGTACTACCTGCTGCAACGGACCGCGGAGAGCGTGGTGCTCACCGCCCGCACCGAGCTGATCAGACACCTGCTGCGGCTGCCGATGAGCGAGTACCGCAGCCGCCACGTCGGGGACCTGGTCTCCCGGGTCGCCTCGGACACCACCCTGCTGCGTGCCGCGCTTACCGACGGTGTGGTCGAGCCCCTCGGCGGGATCCTCGTCCTGGTCGGTGCGCTGACCGCGATGATGCTGCTCGACCCGGTCCTGGCCGGGGTCACCGTCCTCGTCGTCGCGATCGTGGTCGCAGCGTCACTTCACATCACCCGGCGGCTGAGAGCGTTGACGTTCGAAACCCAGTCCCGGCTCGGGGACCTGACCGGCGATCTGAACCAGACCCTGTCGGCGATCAGCGTCATCCGCGCCAACGGGGCCACCGACCGCGCGCAGGCCCGGCTCGGCGACCGGGTCCGATCAGCGTTCGACGCCGGCATCTCTGCGGCGCGGTCCGGCGCCGCGATCGAGCCGCTCCGGCAGACCACCGGCCACGCCTCGCTGCTCGTCGTCCTCGGGGTCGGCGGTTACCGGGTGGCCACCGGGCATCTGACCGTCGCCGAACTGGTCACGTTCATCTTGTTCATGCTGTTGTTCATGGGCCCGGTGAACACCGCCTTCACCGCGGTGCAGTCTCTTGCCGCCGCCCTCGGTGCCCTGCAACGCATCTCCGACATCGAGCAGATTCCCGCCGAGGACGCCACCGACATCATCACCCACTCCGCACTCCCCGCACCGTCGGCGGCGCCGATGGTCCAATTCCGCGACGTCCGGTTCGGGTACCGCCCGAACCATCTCGTCCTCGACTCGGTGAGCTTCACTGTCGCACGCGGCTCCCGGACCGCGATCGTCGGACTCTCCGGTGCCGGCAAATCCACCCTCCTCGCCCTCATCGAACGGTTCTACGACCTCGACGGGGGCAGTATCGAACTGGCCGGGGCGGACGTCACCGCTCTGCCGCGGACCGTGCTGCGTTCGCAGCTGGGGTACGTGGAACAGAACGCGCCCGCGATCTCGGGCACGGTCCGGGAGAACCTCACCCTCGCCGCCCCGGAGGTGACGGATCTGGAGTGCTGGGCGGCCCTAGGCACGGTCAACCTGCGCGACCGGATCGACACCGAGGCCGAGGGCTTGGACGCGCAGATCGGTGAGCACGGCGTCCTCCTGTCCGGTGGTGAGCGGCAACGGTTGGCGATCGCCCGCACACTGCTCGCCCGGCCACCGCTGCTGCTGTTGGACGAGCCGACGTCGAGCCTGGACAGTCGCAACGAGGAAATCTTCCAGACCGCGCTCGAGGCCACCGGAGCCGATCAGACCGTCGTCATCGTCGCGCACCGGCTCGCGACGGTGAAGAACGCCGACCAGATCATCGTCCTCGACCACGGGCGGGTCCACGCGGTCGGCACCCACAACGAGCTGCTCAGCACCAGCGAGCTCTACCGCGAACTCGCCCATCACCAACTGATCGGCATCCCGGACTAGACCCGCCGGGGAGCAACCACCGGCGCCGGCATCAGAACGAGGCGGCGGCAACCGGATGTCTGTCCCCCGGAAGCGGATCCGCTTGCGGAACCACCTGCCCGCAAGCGCGTTGACGGCCAGACTGTCCCTCTGATGGTTCCCTTTTCGCTGGTTAGTCCTGCGCGTGATGTCGGTACACGGGTCTCCGCGATGTGGTGCAGTAGGACGATGGCCTGGGATCCCGACACGACTGATAGCCAGGACTGGGCCGAGCGTGGCCTCCGAATAGCAGCCGATACCACCGCCGGCACCTGGATCGTCGAACACGTGCACAACTTCGACCACACTGTCGCCGCCCTGGTGCCACCCGTGTTCCCGGCGTACGCCCGGATCTTCCACCCCGCAAGCACCCTTGACGACAAGTCCGTGCGCTGGGCAGCTGTCGCCGAAGCCAATGGCACCGTCGCGCACCCCGTCATGGAATGGGGGTCCATCGTGGGTAGCTGGCACACCAGCGAACAGGAGGGTATGTGGCACGACTCCCCGAGTCGGGGGTCGCTACCCGTGCGAACAGCACGCGCGCTGGCCGACGTCCTCCGACGATTTACAGGCACACCCGACCACTGTTGGTTCGCCCACTGGGAAGGATCCGGCTACATCACGCCGCCATCGAACTACCCTCGGCTGCCCATGCCTAGCCGAGACATGGTCCTCTTCTCGGGAAGTATCGACCTCGCAGATATCCAGTTCGGGGCCGACAAGCAGTTTCCGGGAGGGATGAGCGCGCATCTGTGGTGGCCCGACGACCACGCCTGGTGTGTGGCGACGGACATCGACCTGATGACGACCTATCTGGGGGCATCAGCAGAATGTGTCGACGCCGTTCTCGCCAACGCCGAACTCGAAGCGCTCCCCGCGACCCCTGCTCAAAAGGTCACCTGGGACAGCGACACCATTAACCCGCTGCCCGCGAGCCCATCGGGACTATGACCAGTGCCGTACGCCCATCCTTCATCGAATCGATTTCTCAGGGCATGGTCGTCACGTCGAGTGTGAGCTTCCCGTCCTCGCCGGAGCTGAATCCGAGTTCCGTCAGCGCCGGGTGGTCGAGTGGGGTGACTATCTGTTGTGCTCCGGCGTCGGCGGCGTCATGCACGAGCGCCATCACCAGCCGGTGCACTACATCGTCGGGGACCTCGGGCAGAGTCTCGATCACATCGACCGAGGCGACTGATTCGGTGTCGGTCCAGGTGGCGACCGCGTGTCCAAGGTAGTCCGACCCACATCCACCCGGATCGTTCCGCCAGACGTGCACCCAGGAGATCAGCAGTCCCTCTCGGTGCGCGGCGCCGGCGTCGTCGACGTGCATGCCGAGCCGTTGGAGAGAGCTTGCGGCGGCGTAACCGGGCACAGTCCTCCCGAGGCCGAACTCACGGCCCGGCAGATCCTCGCGCTCCCTCCGCGCTGGACCACACAAATGAATCACGCCGTCGATGCGTTCACGGCGAGATCGCAGGAGCAGTCCGGTCGACAGTTCCTCGTCGTAGGTCAGGGCCGCGGCCGACATCCAAGCACTCGGGTTATGCGCCGGCGGACTGGTGAACTCCGCCTCGGATTGAGGAATTCGGATAGAGGTAGCGAAAACATTCGGGTTCTTCTTCCACCGGAAGTGCACGTGCAGTGTGGCGCCATCGACGACGAGGCGGGTGGGCTGGAAGTGAGGGTTCACCGCGCCGCGCTGGCGGAAGAGGTGCCGCGCAGCCTCCACCGCTTGCTGAGCCGTGGGGGTGAGGGTCTCGAGTGGATCACCGGTGACGTCGATCTTCCAGGCACCGTCCGGATCGGTCCGAGGGTCTCGGACAGGTTCGGAGTCGGTGTACGGGCCACGGGTTGCGAGGTGTGTGCGCAGTTCGGTGTTCTCGGGCGATGGTTCGAGCTTGCGGGGTGCGGAGTGGGAGAAGAACAGCATGCCCCAGCGGTAGTTGTCCGGGGCGAGCATCGGGTCGCCGTTGCGGTCGACGAGGAGGGTGAACACCTTCTGGTAGGGCGGGATCTGACGTTTGAGCCGGTCAGGTATTTCGACGGTGAGCTGGTAGGCGTAGTCGGCCCATCGTGGGCCGAACATGGTGCGGGCCCAGGCCTCCGCCTCGGCATCTCCGAGCTCCATGAGTGTGCGACCGGAGGCGCGGGTGTCCTGGTACATGTCCGGGAAGGCTTGCACATGGGCGGTGATCGCGTACGGCTCCACGTCAGAGGCGAACGACCCGAGATCTGCGGCGGAGCGGTAACCGACCGTGACATCGACCCACGCTCCTGTAACCGTCACTGACCGACCCGTAAGGGACTCCTGTGCACGTTTGAAGGGCCATCCCAACTGTGGGCGCTCCCCAGAATTGCGCTCGATGTGGCGCATCAGATCGAAAACTTGGGCCAACCAGTCCCCAGCACCGGTGGCAGTCGCCGGGCTATCCGGCGGAAACATACTTTCGACGAGTCGATGAGTTCATACCAACACAGTAATCCTGAGTTGAAAGGTCGTGGTCCGATAAGCGATGCATCAATGGGATCTGTCACTACGAGGCGAAGAATATTGGCATGTGAACGGTTGTTGTGGTGATGCAGTATCGACTTATGCCTCCGACCATCGGAACGATGCGGACCTGGAACTACGACGAGGGCTGGGGCGTCATCGACTCGCCCGAGACGCCCGGTGGTTGCTGGATACATGCGACGACGCCTTCGACGAAGACTCGCGTGGGCTTGGATCCGGGTCGTCGAGTGTATTTCGAGTGGGAACGCCTCCCTGGGAAGGGGGTCCAGGACGGATTTGGCTTCGTCGCTACCGACGCATGGTACGTCGGTGAAGAACCGTATCGCCGCCCCCAGGGGCTTAGCACCGGTGCATTCAGTACGTCGCTGACCATCACCTTCGATGACGATCCTGACCACAAGGCTCACCGCATTGCCTCTCGCGGTGAGCAAGTGCTGACGGCCACCTGGATAGCGCGGCAGGGCGTGCACGTGGTCTCGTCGGACCTGCCGGATGCGTGGGTCAACGCGCTGGGTCGTATTGGCCGCGATCTGAACGTGCGGCAGTACGGCGGTGTGATCGAGCAGATCGACTGGGTCGCTGAGTACGAACCGGACAGCGGTTACGTGTTCCTTCTGAGCGACGTGACGGTGCTCGGTAGCGGGCCCAGCGGGTTAGGTATGAGCGGAAGTGGCGCCCAAATCGACGACGAAGAGGAGTCCGTCGTCGTCTGCATTGCCGACCTCGTGCAAGACCAGGTGGCCCGCGCTCACGTGGCGTGGCCGTGGGGCGATACCGGTGGATTCATGACCCCTCGACTCGTCGATGCCGTCGCGGTCTGGTCCGACAAAGTAGGCGGCCAACGAGTGATCGGCAGCCTCGAACGGCACACCGTTTGAGCTGTTCTGGATATTTATGCGCTGTTTCGGGTCTCGGTTATTCGACCGCTATCCTGAGCCTCGTCAATGAGATACCACAAGCGGATCGGCGAACGGAATCTGAGAAGCATGGATATCGTTCGGGTGTGCCCGAGATTGCTAGCCGGCGTCGCACCCAACCACCACCGCCTCGCTTTGTTTTCGAAGCCCTCACCAACCCTGAGCGTGACCCCGTTCGTCCGTGGCTGATCCTGCACGACGACGAACAACGTCCCACGATCGCCGAAGCGGTGGAACCGAACCTCGTCGTCTGGACGTCAATCTGGCCGTGGCGACCGGATGCACGGATCCGCTTCGACATCACGGGCCCACCACGCGGCAGCGCTACTCTGTGCTGGACATTGATCGTCGATGAACCAGTCCCGGACAGGGAAACGACCGTCCGCATGCGCAAGCGAGTGAATGAACTCATCAACGCGAATCTGCGCTTCACGTTCGGTTAGTAGTCGCCCGATCGAGGATCGGGCTTCGGGACGACATCGAGGAGCACCAAGTCAGTGAGGACGCTCGAGCTCGCGATAGCGCTCAGGGGGTGGGCCGTCACCGGCCCAGTACTCGGTTCCGTTGTCCCACCACGGGCGCACAATCACCGAGGGCGCTCGGACGCGTGCCCACGTGAGCGCTTCGTCGAGCGAGGTGAACTCCGGAGACATCTCGTACGATTCCTCGCCGCCCCAGGAGCCTTGGTAGATGCCCTCGTCCTCGGCAAGAACACGTCGAGCCCATTGCACCGGTCCGGGCTCGCCGGTCGGGATCCGACGCCAGGTCATGTGCACCACTCCGCACCGCCCGATCGCACCGAGTAGATCGTCACCAACGGCGATGAGTCGTCTCGCCTCGTTCTTGTCACGGTCGGCGACCTGTGGATCGTTCAGAACCTCGACCAGTCGATCCTGAACCTCGCCGACGTGATCATCGGTGAGTGGATCATCCCGAAGAGCCTCGGCGATGCGGTGGTGCAGGTCTGGGCGCCCGACGCTCTGAAGGTCGTTCGCGAGCGCGAGCGCAGGCTTGTCGAACACAGAGCGGCGGCCCATCTATCGATGGTATGTCCGGATCCGGATAGCCATCCGTTTTCGGAACAGTTCTCCTGCGGGGTTCCGCAGCTGCCACCATGAGCAGATGTACGAGTCGACGTTCGAGCTTGTCGACCGGTTCGCGGCCGCCCTCCCACGATCCGAAGAGCTTGCACAACCGGTCGAATCGATCGTCCAGCAGTTGACCGCGCGGGTCGCACGGCTCGGACGCATCACACAGAGGATGGAGGCCAACTCCAGCAACAACACGCTCGAATTCCTCCACGGTGTGCGTGGTGAGCTCAAGGCCACCGAAGCAGAGCTCCTCCACTGGCGAGTTGTTCTCGCACGGCTCACGGACAACGAAGTGCCAATCGATCCAGAACCCGTCCCTAAGGGAGAGTGGGTCGCCGAAACACCCCGCCAGGTCGACGAGTGAGACGCCCGGTGACGGATCCGCTTGCGACATCGCTCCGCCGAGCGAGCCGGCTCAATCGGCAAGCCCGAGAAATACCACAAGTGCGCGGTCCAGCCGAACCAGATCGGCATCGGTGAGTTGGCCGAGGCGGTCGCGTACATTTGCCCGCGGCATCGTCGTGACCTTGTCGACCATGATTTGACTTGGCTTTTCGATTCCGGTGGTGTCGGTCGGCTGCACGGCGATCCGGACAAGTGGCGCCTCGACGGGATTGGTCGTCAACGGGCACACCGTTACCGAACCGGTCGAGTCGAACCGATCGTCCTCGACGATGACCACGGGTCTCGGCTTGCCGGTGTATGCGCCACGCGCAGCAGCGATGTAGATGTCGCCCCGCCTCACTCGCCGGGCTCCGCCTCGTCCCAATCGACTGAGATGGCATCAACGAATGCCTGGTCATCGGCTTCATGCTCGCTCGCCGCGACGGCAGCCGACTGGCGGTGCGCTTCCGCGACGAACTCCGGAGCCCGTACGTCGGGCACCCAGATCTGGACGGGCCGCAGGCCCTGCTCGCGCAAACGCCGGCGATGCTCGCGTACCCGCTCCCGTATGCTCGCCATGCGGCAATGTTACATGTAACGGGTTCAGTCGACAACAGACGTGCGTCCGCTGGCCGATCGTTGACCGGACAGGCCGAACTGCCGGCCATCCGTAGACTGGCTCCGCTATGTTCCGGATCGGCTTGGTTGTTGATGTGCAGGATCGGCATATCTCTTCGATGGATCGCCGATCGGTATTCCGGCTTAGAGCCTTTGCGGACGCGCAGGTCGCCCCCAAGGGG
>NZ_JBHUSF010000208.1:0-15848 GCF_042673295.1 Rhodococcus sp. NPDC057014 | reverse complement strand
CGCCTCGGCCAGGCACGACGCCCCGGACGGCGTCGCACCGTCGACCGGGTCGCGGGGACGGGTCACGAGGGTTTCGGCGTCGTCGGCCGTGTCGAACCAGCTCCCGGGACGCTCGTCGTCGGCGAAATGGATCAGTGCGCGGTCCAGCAGCGACTGCGCGCGCGCCAGCCATTCGGCGCCGCCGGTCGCCTGATACAACGCGAGCAGCCCGGTCGCCAGGCAGGCGTAGTCCTCGAGCACCCCCGCCGGCTCGCCCACCGACGTTCCCAGGGACGCCCGCCGCAGCCGACCGTCCACTACGTGCACGTCCAGCACCGCACGCGCGCACTCGGCGGCGGCCTCCACCCATTCCGGTCTGCCGAGTCCGGCACCCGCCTCCGCCAGCGCGGTGATCGCGAGGCCGTTCCAGGCGGTGACCACCTTGTCGTCGCGGCCCGGCTGCGGCCGCGCCGCACGCCGGGCGAGCAGGGTGCCCCGGATCCGGCGCCAACGGTCCCAGTCGTCCGGGTCGCGCGGGAGTTGCAGTACCGACGTGCCCGCCTCGAACGTCCCGTCCGCGGTCACCGCGAACACCCGGGCCGCCCACTGCCCGTCATCCGGTCCGAGGACCTCGACGAGCTGATCGGGGGTCCACACGTACGTGAGTCCCTCGACGCCCTCGGTGTCGGCGTCGAGGGCGGACGCGAACGACCCGTTCTCGGTGCGCAGATCGCGCAGCAGGAACTCGACGGTCTCCTCGGTGACGCGGACGGCCAGGTCCGAACCCGTCCGCCTGCCCAGGTGCGCGTAGGCGCGCAGCAGCTGGGCGTTGTCGTAGAGCATCTTCTCGAAGTGCGGCACCACCCACGCGGCGTCGACCGAATAGCGAGCGAAACCGCCGCCGAGCTGGTCGTAGATGCCGCCGCGCGCCATCGCCGACGCCGTCCGCGTCACGACGCCGAGCACGTCCGCGTCACCGGACCGCTCGTACGTGCGCAGCAGGCCTTCCATCAGGGCGGACGGCGGGAACTTGGGGGCTCCCCCGAACCCGCCGCGTTCGGCGTCCTCGTCCCCCAGCACGGTCCGGGCGGCCGCGTCCAGCAGTGCCGCGGTCACCCGGACATCACCTTCGGGGATGCCGCCGGCTCCGCGCCGCAGTTCCGCGACCACCGAAGCGGCCGCGTCGTCGACATCGCCGCGGCGGTCCCGCCACGTGTCCGCGATGGCCCCCAGCAGCTGGGTGAACGACGGCATCCCGCCACGCGGCTCCGCCGGGTAGTAGGTGCCGCAGTAGAACGGGGCCCCGTCCGGGGTGAGGAAACACGTCATCGGCCAGCCGCCCTGGCCGGTCATCGCGACCGTGGCGTTCATGTACACGGCGTCGAGGTCGGGACGCTCCTCGCGATCGACCTTGACGCACACGAAATGCTCGTTCATCAGCGACGCCACCACCTCGTCCTCGAAGGACTCGTGCGCCATCACGTGGCACCAGTGGCACGCCGAGTATCCGATCGACAGCAGGATCGGGACATCCCGCTCCCGCGCCCACTCGGTCGCCTCGGGACCCCACTGCTGCCAGTGCACCGGGTTGTCGGCGTGCTGCCGCAGATAGGGGCTGGTGGACCCACCGAGCGTGTTGCGTTCGCGTGGGTCCATGTCCAGCTCCTGTTCGACTACTTCTGCAGGTTCGGCGGGGTGTCCGTGGGCTTCGGCGGTTCGGTCTTGCCCGCGCCGCCGCCGTGGATCGCGCCGCGGTCGGTGCCCTCGTCCACTTCCTGGTCCGGTTCGGGATGTTCCGGCTCGAACGTCTCGGGCAGGTTCTTGAGCTTCTTGTTCATCGAACGCACCAACAGCACCACACCCGCGAGCAGCGCGAGAATGACGACGAGGCCGATGGGCGAAGCCTTGCCGAACTCGGGACCGGACGGGGTGCTCGGCGTCTGCGCCAGGATGTCTGCCGCGCCGGCCACGATGTTCACCGTCAGCGCATTCACTGCTGGCCGTCCTCGTGGATGCCCGCGAACAGATCGCTCTCCGGGATGGAGGTCGTGACCCGCGTCTTGGCGAGCTCGAATTCCTCGGTCGGCCAGATCTTCTGCTGGATCTCGAGCGGAACCGCGAAGAACGAGCCGTTCGGGTCGATCTGCGTCGCGTGGGCACGCAACGCGTCGTCACGCTGCGGGAAATAGTCGCCGCACGTGATCTGGGTGGTGACGCGCGCCATCAGGTCACCCTGCTCGGTCTTCCACTTCTTGAGCCACTCGGCCATCGGGAATTCCTCGCCGCGGCGCTCGTACTCCTCCTGGAACTGCAGGAGACGTTTCCGGATGAAGCCGTGCGAGTAATAGACCTTCTGCACCTTCCACGGCGCACCGGCGTCCGGAAACTGCTCCGGGTCGGCGGCGGCCTCGTAGGCGGCCATCGACACCTCGTGGCAGCGGATGTGATCGGGGTGCGGGTACCCGCCGTTCTCGTCGTACGTGGTCAAGACGTGCGGACGGAACTCACGGATGGCGCGCACCAGGGCCTCGGTCGACTCCTCGAGCGGAACGAGCGCGAAGCAGCCCTCCGGCAGCGGCGGCTTCGGGTCGCCCTCCGGGAGGCCGGAGTCCACGAATCCCAGCCACTGGTGCTGGACTCCCAGGATCCGCGCGGCCTCGGCCATTTCCTCAATGCGCACCTCGTGGATGCGGTCACGCACCCCGGGCACGTCCATCGCGGGGTTGAGGATGTCGCCACGTTCACCACCGGTCAACGTCACGACCTTCACTTCGTTGCCCTCTGCGGCGTAACGGGCCGTTGTCGCGGCACCCTTGCTCGACTCGTCGTCGGGATGCGCATGGACGGCCATGAGCCGGAATCCGCTCACGTATTCGTTCACCTCAACTTCGCCAGTAGCCGTTGCCGGCTTGTCCGTGTCGCGCGCTCTCGCGTCCGCCATCGCTGACGGCGCACCGACGCACGTCCTCTATAGTTCCACCCGAGAGTTCCGCTTGCAGCCGTGCCCCCGCTCGAGTGCTGTGAGTTACGTGGAACCGGAGCGGTACGAGAGTTGAGAGATGACGAGAACGCTTCCCCCGGGCCGATACACAGCCGCGGCAAAGCCCGCGCGCCCGAAGCGCTGGCTCGTGTGGGCGCTCTCCGCGGCGGTCGTCGTCGGCGGCGTGATCGTGGCGCTCGTCGCATACGACAAGTTCGCCGTCTCCGAGATCGACAGTGAAGCCACGTCGTTCGATCTGGTCAGTGATTCACAGCTCGACATCACGTTCACCGTCACCCGGGAAGATCCGTCGCGCGCCGCGGTGTGCATCGTCCGATCCCGTTCCAAGGACGGTTCCGAGACCGGCAGGCGTGAGGTGTACATCGCCGGCGGCGACAGCCAGACGGTGAAAGTCACCGCTCCCGTCTACACGTCGCGCCCCCCTGCGATGGGCGACATCTACGGCTGCAGCCTGGACGTTCCGGCCTACCTGACCGGCGGCTGACACCCCCGCAGCCGAGCGACCGTTCGGGTTATTCGGGGTTTGCGCTCCCCGATCGTGCTAGAATCGCCTGGTACACGGTTCCGTTTGGAACCGTGTATTGCTGCATTGGCGGCAAGGCGGACGACGAACGGCCCCGGCCGTCGAATCCGCCGAGCCGTTGATCACTGCTGTTGCAGTGGTCTGTCGAGGGAGCCCGGCGGCTCCAACTACGAGGGAGTGATCGAGATGACCGAGACCCAGGTGACCTGGCTAACCCAGGAGTCACATGACAGGCTCAAGAGCGAACTCGACCAGCTCATTGCCAATCGTCCGGTCATCGCCGCCGAGATCAACGAGCGTCGCGAAGAGGGCGATCTGAAGGAGAACGGTGGCTACCACGCGGCCCGTGAAGAGCAGGGTCAGCAGGAGGCGCGCATCCGTCAGCTCCAGGAACTGCTGAACAGCGCGAAGGTCGGCGAGGCCCCCACCCAGTCGGGTGTCGCACTGCCCGGTTCCGTGGTGAAGGTCTACTACGACGGAGACGAGAAGGACACCGAGACGTTCCTGATCGCCACCCGCGAAGAGGGTGCACGCGACAACAAGCTCGAGGTGTATTCGCCCAACTCCCCGCTGGGTGGCGCGCTGCTCGAGGCGAAGGTCGGCGAGACTCGCGAATACACGCTGCCCAACGGCAGCAGCATGAAGGTGACGCTCGTCAGCGCGGAGCCGTACCACAGCTGATCTCGGATCAACCGCCGAAAACTCCGGTCCGGGCCCAGTGCCCGGGCCGGAGTTTTCTGCGTCGAGCCCTGCGGACGGGATCAGAAGACTCGGCGGGCCTTCATATCGGCGAACACGGGTCCGATGCGCACCACGTCGCCCGTCGTCGGGGCGTGCAGCATCTGGCCGTTGCCGACGTAGATCGCCACGTGACCCGGCCCACCCGACTGCCAGTTGCCGAACAGCAGGTCTCCGGGCCTGGCCTCCGACAGCGGCACCTCCACACCGACATTCCACTGCGTCTCCGACGTGCGGGGAAGTTTGACGCCGGTGGCGGCGTACACGGCGAACGAGGTCAGCCCCGAGCAGTCGAACCCGCCGCCGGACGGACCGTTGATGTTGCCGCCGCCCCACACGTAGGGCAGGCCGATGAACCGCATGGCCGCCTCCACGACGCGGCTCGTGTCGCCGGCGGCCGCACCGTAGAAGAACGGCGACAGCATCCGCGCGAACGACTCCTCGAGCGATCGGATGCGTGCGACGTACGGCTGCGTTTCGTGCTCGTAGTCGAACTTGCCGGCGGGCATGCCTCCGGCGGTCCGGACAGCACCCGCACCGGCGTTGTAGGCGGCGATCGTGAGGTCGAGGGTGTCTCCCTTGACGACGCCCTCCTTCTTCCACCCGTCGATCTGACCGAACAGGTCGCACAGCATCTGACCGGACGCCATCATCGGATCGGCGACGCCGTTGATGTCGACCTTGCCGTCGCCGTCCGCGTCCTTGCCGTACCGCGCCCAGGCTTCGGGCATGAACTGGCCGGGACCGCGGGCACCCGCCCGGGACACCGGTGACGTCGCGCCGTAGCGGAACCCGTTCTCGACCGAGTACAGGGCCGCCAGTGTCGGCGGCTTGATGCCCTCGCACAGCGCTCCGGCCTTGCGGATCCACGGTGCGAAGACGGCGATGGCGCCGACGGGCGCGAGCGAGACACCGGGAAATCCGGCGGGAACGGACGGGATCAGCGATCCGAGCCCGCTGATGAGGGCCGGTACCCCCGGCAGAGCGGCGAGGCCCCCGATCGCGGTTCCGACGTCGGGGGCACTCATCACGGGGGGCTGGTCGAGCGGGGCGTCCGGCAGGGCCGGTGGCGGTACGGGGGCGGGCGGCGGCGCCGCCTCGACGGCGGGTGGCGGCGGAATGTATGGGTCGGTTGCCTGCTTCACGACGTCCGAGGCCTGCGCCACCATCTGCTCGGCCTGCACGCGCGCCGGTTCGGGGAGGGTCGACAATGCGTCGTTTACTTGTTTCTGAACGTCGGGTGAGGCCTGCTCGACCACCTGAATTGCTTCTGCTGCTTGATCTTTCACCGGCTGCGGTATGTCCGCTCCCTGAACGATGGCCCCCGCTGCGGTGGTGATCGCCACGATGATCGCCGCTGCATCAACTGACATACGTGCGCTCCTCCTCCTCGGTGCACCTAACCGAGTGAGTTCACGTTACGACGGGGCACAGCAGATGCGAGGCGATTCTGCGGGATTGATCCGTTTCCTACCGTGACCTGCGGGAGAACGGCACCCGACGAATCCCGTCCCCTCCATCACCCACTGACCGGCACGAATCGTTCGCTGAGGATCGCGACCAGGTCACCCCCATCCGTGGTGTCGTCGTCCAACGCCCGGAGGAGCGACGCGCGGCGGTCCTGCGAGATCGGTTCGATTCCGCCGAAGATCTGCCACGTGTCCCCCGCCGGGACGACGCGGGCACAGATCAGATTCCCGGGATGCAACTGGTGGCTCGCGGTGACTTCCCTGATGTCGCGCCGGTCGCCGGTGCGCAGGTCCCGCAATGTCAGACCCGCACCCGGCCGGACCTCCTCCACCTCGTGCAGCGACCGTTCGACCTCCTGCCACTGTCGCGCGAGCGCGAACTCGTCCGGGGGCAGCAAGTCGCCGCGGCACTCAACGAAGTCGGCGAACGCACCGCCCTCGAACAGTGCGACGTCGGTGACCAGAGGGTCCTCCAGCGCCTCGAACAGCGCCGCGTCGCCGGGCCAGTTCTCGGAACGGATTTCGGCGTAGTCGATGATCTGATCGCGCCAGCCGAGTTCCTGCGCGTGCAACTTCGCTTTCTGGTACAGCCACCCGGCCCGCTCGGACAACGCATGGTCGCCCTTGCCGAGGTGGCACGTCTTGTACTTCCTTCCCGACCCGCACCAGCAAGGATGGTTGCGGCCCAGCCCCGGCCGCGGCGTCGGCTGAAAGTATTCGAGCACCGCGTGCAGCGGCTCCGCATCCCCGGCGGCCATCCGGTTCAGCAACGACAGCCCGCGGACGGCATCGCCGCGGTCCGAGGCGAAACGGGCAAGGTCGAAGAGAGCGAGATCGAATGCTCCGTCCAGGACGAGCGCGTGTTCGTAGTGTTCTTCGGCCTGTTTCGGGAAGCCCTGCATCTCGGTGGCCCGGCCGGCGATCCACGCGGCAGCGGCTTTCACTTCGCGCGGTCCCGACACGAGCAGCCGCTGCGCTGCGAGCAGGAGCACCTCGGGGTCGACGTCCACGTCGAACAACTCCTGAGCGGCGACTTCCATGACAGCCGGATCGGCGAGGGCTGCGTAGCGCTCCGGCCTGTCGAAGAACCTCGCCTGGATGTCCTGGTCCTCGTCTTCCTCGAGCGCGGTGACCAGCGATACCAGCGTGGCGACGGCCACCGCCGCGTCCATGTTCACCCCGAGCTCGTCGGCGTACACGCCGATCATCAGGTCCCGGCCGTAGGCCTCGAAATCGAATCCGCGACGGGCGACGAGTTGCCCGGACCTGTCGAGGTCGGCTGCCTCGACTATTTCCGCCAACGGCAGCGCCGGCACGGTGAACGCCGCCGGATCGTCGACCAGGAGATGGCAGACCTCCTCCTCGAGGTCGATCACCGAAGTCTCGTTCAGCCGACGAGTGAGCCGCAGCGCAAGTTCGGGAGCGTCCGCGACCGGCTCGCCGACGACGTCGAGGCGCACTCCGTCGTGCGTGGCGGTCACCGCCACCAGATCCCCGGGAGAACACCGCGCGAGTGTGCCGCGGGGAAACATGAGCACTTCCTCGTCCGGCCAGTTCGCGCCGACGCCCCCTCTCGCGGCGAATTCGTCGGCCTCGTCCTCGAGGAACACGACCTCGAAGCCGTCGACGTCGGGGTCCCCGGATGCGAGGCGCGGAAGTGCGCCGAAATCGTCTGGCGCCACGACATCGGCCGCGATCTCCTCCGCGGTGAGGCGGTGCGTGAGGAGGCGTCCCGCGAGCAGAACGTCGAGCGCCACCCATCGGTCGTCGGGGAGAGTTCCGAGAAGCGGCGCGTCGAACTCCACCACGTAGTCGATCAGGTCGTCGACGCCTCCCCAACCCGAGTCCGCAAGCGCGACTGCCAGCTCCCGGTCGGACAGGGGGCCGCGCTCGCGCAGCACACCCAGAGCGGCATCGAGCAGTTCGTCATGGTCCGCGATCACGGATCCGATCGTAGTGACGACTCCGTCACAGCGGTGGCTGTCGGGCACGACTGCGCACCCGGCGCGGAGAGTCAGATTCTTCCCAGGTTGTTCTAAGGTTCGTCGGGGAAGCTGGTCGGCATGAGTGAAGACCGACGGATTTCCCGCCTGCTTCCCGTTCGCCGCGTGTTGGCGGCAGCCGGAATCGCCGGACTGGTCGCCGGTGGCGGTATGGCGGCGGCCGCTGATCCCGCGACCCCCGATTCGACGGTGGCAGCGCCCCTCGTCTCGGCCGGATTCGGCGCACCGGACGCCGTGTCCAGCGGTTCCTGAGATCCCGCCACCGGAGAACCACCACATGACCAGCGCACGCAGCGCAACCGAATGGTCCACCTGGGGTGTGCACGCACGGATCGTCGTCACCGACCCCGACGCCCTGAGCTCGGCGTCGAACCTGATCCGCGGTTACCTCGCGGCCGCCGACGCCGCCGTCAACCGCGACCGCGCCGACGCCGAGATCCGCGCGCTCGACGAGGGCCCGAACACGGTGACCCCGATGTTCGCGCGGTTCCTCACCGACGCCCTCGCCGCGGCGCGCACCACGGACGGCGCCCTCGACCCCACGGTGTCGGCGCCCGCACCCCACTCGTGGCGGTCGATCACCGTCGACGGCACCGAGGTCACACTTCCCGCCGGGGTGGAACTCGACCTCACGGCCACCGCGCGGGCGAGTTCCGCCGACCACTGTGCGTCGACGACAGCGGAGTTGCTCGGGTGCGGCGTGCTGGTCGCGCTCGGCGGCGACATCGCCACGGCCGGGGCCACACCGCCGGGCGGCTGGCAGGTCCAGGTCCAGGATCTGCCGGGCGATCCCACCTGCCAGGTGTCGATCCCGTCCGGTGCGGCCGTCGCGACCGCCAGCACCGTCAAACCCCTGCACCCCGACTCGGTCTCGTTGTGGCGGACCGTGTCGGTGGTTGCGGCGTCCTGCACCACCGCGCACGCGTCGAGCACGGCGGCGGTCGGGATGGGCGGCGGCGCGATCGACTGGCTCACCAACCTGGAGTTGCCTGCCCGGCTGGTCGATCAGGAGTTCCGGGTGATCACCCTGGGCGGCTGGCCGAGCTAGGTCCGGCCTACTCCTGCAAACGGACCGAGTAGCGGGCGTCGCGCAGGGCCTCGAGAAGATCCTGGCGGTGTCCGGGACCGCGGGTCTCGACGGTGAGGAACACCTCCACCTCGTCGAGTGCGAGCGCGCCGCCGGTGCGGGAGTGGACGACGTCGACGACGCTGGCGCCGTTGCCGCTGATCACGCCCAGTAGTCTGACCAGACCACCCGGTCGGTCCGGAATGGTCACGTGCACACCGAGATACCGGCCGGCCGCCCGGAGACCGTGGTTGACGACGTGGGTGAGCAGCAACGGGTCGATGTTGCCGCCGGACAGCACCGCGCACACCTTCCCGGTGAGCCCCAGCTCGTCCGTCGAGCAGCTGATCAACGCGGCCACCGCCGCCGCGCCCGCGGGCTCCACGATGAGCTTCGCGCGCTCGAGGCACAGGAGCAGTGCCCGCGACAGCGCGTCCTCGCTGACGGTGACGATGGCGTCGACCTGGGAACCGACGTGAGCGAACGGCACGTCGCCGGGGCGGCCGACCGCGATACCGTCGGCCATGGTCGACATGGTCTCCAGCGGTATCGGGCGACCCTCGGCCAGCGACCGCGGCCAGGCCGCCGCCTGCTCGGCCTGGACCCCGACGATCCGTACGTCGGGCCGCGTCGCCTTCACCGCGGCGGCGATACCCGCGATCAGACCACCGCCGCCGGTCGGGACGACGATCGTGCCGACGTCGGGTTCCTGCTCGAGGATCTCGAGCCCGACGGTCCCCTGCCCGGCGACGATGTCGACGTGGTCGAAGGGATGGATGAGGACGGCGCCGGTCTCGTCCGCGTACGCCTTCGCGGCGACGAGCGCGTCGTCCACCGTGTCGCCGGTGAGGTGGACGGTCGCGCCGTACGCCTTGGTGGCCACGAGTTTCGGCAGGGGTGCGCCGGTGGGCATGAAGACGGTGGACGGGATGCCCAGTTCGGTGGCGGCCCAGGCCACACCCTGCGCGTGATTGCCTGCGCTGGCCGCCACGACCCCGCACGCGCGTTCCGCGACCGCCAGGTTCGCGATCCGGTTGTACGCACCACGAGGTTTGAAAGATCCTGTGCGTTGCAGATTTTCGCACTTCAGCGACACGACGTGCCCGCATCGTTCCGACAGTGCCCGGGACGCGATCACCGGCGTCCGGCGCATGACGGGGTCCAGCAGCTTACGGGCTGCTCTGATCTGATCCAGCGTGACAGGCTCCACGCGGGTCAGCATAGGGCGCTCCGCGCCCCGTGCGTGGTTACCGAGTGCAGAGACTCCTTAACCACGCACGGGCGCCGGAGGCGCCTACTTCAGCGCCTGCTCGATGTCGCCCACCAGATCGGCGGCGTCCTCGATGCCGACGGACAGGCGGACCAGGTCGTCCGGCACCTCGAGGAGCGAACCGGCGGTCGAGGCGTGGGTCATTGCGCCCGGGTGCTCGATCAGCGATTCGACGCCACCGAGCGACTCGGCCAGCGTGAAGATCTCGGTACGCGAGCAGAAGTCCAGCGCAGCCTGCTTGCCGCCTGCGAGGCGGACCGAGATCATGCCGCCGAAACGACGCATCTGCTTCTCCGCGACCTTGTGGCCGGGATGCGTCTCGAGCCCGGGGTAGATCACCTGCGACACCGCGGGGTGCCCGCTGAGCAGTTCGACGACCTTCTCGGCGTTGTCGCTGTGCCGCTCCATGCGCAGCGAGAGGGTCTTGATGCCGCGGAGGGTGAGGAACGCGTCGAACGGTCCGGGGACCGCGCCGGCACCGTTCTGCAGGAACGCGAACGCCGTGTCGAGTTCTTCGTCGTTGGTGACGAGTGCGCCGCCGACGACGTCGGAGTGCCCACCGATGTACTTCGTCGTCGAGTGCAGCGCGATGTCGGCGCCGAGCTGCAGCGGCTGCTGCAGGTACGGCGACGCGAACGTGTTGTCGACGACGATCTTCGCGCCGGCCTCGTGTGCGATGTCGGACAGCGCCTCGATGTCACCGATGTTGAGGAGCGGGTTGGTGGGAGTCTCGACCCACACGAGCTTGGTGTTGGGCCGGATGGCGGCCCGGACCGCGTCCACGTCGGACACCGCGGCGGGCGTGTACTCGATGCCCCACTGGGTGAAGACCTTGTCGATCAGGCGGAACGTTCCGCCGTAGGCGTCGTTCGGGATGACGAGGTGGTCGCCGGGGCGGAGCGCGGCACGGAGCAGGCAGTCGGTGGCGGCCATACCCGACCCGAAGGCGCGACCGTACGTGCCCGACTCGAGGGCGGCGAGGTTGGCCTCGAGCGGTCGTCGGGTGGGGTTGCCGGTGCGGGCGTATTCGAATCCGTTCCGCATGCCGCCGACGCCGTCCTGTGCGAACGTCGAACTCGCGTAGATGGGGACGTTGACGGCGCCCGTCTGCGGGTCGGGGTCGAATCCTGCGTGCACGGCCTTGGTGGAGAACCCCTGCCAGCTGATGTTGTCCGCTTTGCTGCGCTGCTCACTCATGGCCCCCAGCCTAGTGGGGACCTAATTCTCCAGATACTCCGCGATGGCGAAGGCGACGTCGAGCTTGGTCGCGTCGCTGACGGACGGGTCGAGCGCGTTGACGATGATGCTGTGCTCGGGTGTGAGCAGGGCCATGGCCACGACGTCGAGGACCACCCCGCCGAACTCGGCGGACCGGGGGTCGGCGACGACGTTCGTCCCGTTCCGCATCTCGACGATGACGGCAGGATCGGTGATCTGCGGCCTGACCGATGCGGTGATGGTGCTCATCACGTTGGTCGGTCCCTTGGACCACGAGCAGGTCGGATCGGTCGATCCGGGGAGGACGGCCTCGGTGAGATGCGGCCGGTCCGAGACGAGCCGGCCGAGCGCGGTCGTCAGCGCGGCGCAGTCGGCGGACGTCCCCGAGGGCGACGTGCCCGAGGACACCGATCCGACGTCCGGCGAACCCGGCTGTGCGACGGCTGCACCGTCGATGCTGTTCCCGCATCCGGCGACGGCGAACCCGAGCAGGGCCACCGGGACCACCAGGACACGACGCAGACGAGCACTCACTGTGGACTCCCCCTCACGGACACCGGACCGGCACCCCACTGTGCACCGTACGTTCCGTGCGCAGCGGGGACCGGTCTTCTCGTCCTGCCCTCCGCGTGTCGTCTAGGAGCCGGCGCTGAGGAAACCGAGAAGGTCGTGACGGGTGATGACGCCCGCGGGCTTTCCGTCGTCGACGACCATCAGCGCGTCGGTGTCGCCGAGCGCCTTGGTGGCAGCCGACACCGGTTCGCCCGAACCGATGAGCGGGAACGGCTTGCTCATGTGCTTCTCGACCGGGTCGGCGAGGTGTGCGCGGCCCTCGAAGACCGCGCTGAGCAGGTCGCGCTCGGTGACGCTGCCCGCGACCTCACCGGCCATGACAGGCGGCTCGGCACCGACGACGGGCATCTGGGACACCCCGTACTCGCGGAGGATCTCGATGGCGTCGCGCAGCGTCTCGGACGGGTGGGTGTGGACGAGGTCCGGGAGTTCGCCGGACTTGCCGCGCAGCACGTCGCCGACGGTCTTCTCGTCGGGCTTGCCGTCGAGCGGGGTGCGGAGGAATCCGTAGGACGCCATCCACTTGTCGTTGAAGATCTTCGACAGGTATCCGCGGCCGCCGTCGGGCAGCAGGACGACGATGACGGCGTCGGGGCCCTCACGCTTGGCGACCTCGAGCGCGGCGACGACGGCCATGCCGCAGGAACCACCGACCAGCAGGCCCTCCTCGCGGGCGAGACGACGGGTCATCTCGAAGGAGTCGGCGTCGGACACGGCGATGATCTCGTCGGGGATGGACGGGTCGTAGGCGCTGGGCCAGAAGTCCTCGCCCACTCCCTCGACCAGGTACGGACGGCCGGTGCCACCCGAGTACACGGAGCCCTCGGGGTCGGCGCCGATGACCTTGACCTTGCCACCGGACACCTCCTTGAGGTAGCGGCCGGTGCCGGTGATGGTGCCGCCGGTGCCGACGCCCGCGACGAAGTGGGTGATCTTGCCGTCGGTGTCGGCCCAGATCTCGGGGCCGGTGGTCTCGTAGTGGCTCTGCGGACCGCCCGGGTTGGAGTACTGGTTGGGCTTCCAGCCGCCGGGGAGTTCGCGGGCGAGGCGGTCGGAGACGCTGTAGTAGCTGTCCGGGTGCTCGGGCGCGACCGCGGTGGGGCATACCACGACCTCGGCGCCGTACGCCTTGAGGACGTTCCGCTTGTCTTCGCTGACCTTGTCGGGGCACACGAACACGCACTTGTATCCGCGCTTCTGGGCGACCAGCGCGAGGCCGATGCCGGTGTTGCCGGACGTGGGTTCGACGATGGTCCCACCCGGCTTCAGCTCGCCCGACGCCTCCGCGGCGTCGATCATCTTGACCGCGATGCGGTCCTTCGAGCTTCCCCCCGGGTTGAGGTATTCGATCTTGGCTGCAACGGTCCCGTGGTTCTCACCGATGACGGAGGAGAGCTTGACGAGAGGGGTGTTGCCGATCAGGTCGACGACGTGTTCCGCGATGCGCATGCCTCCATGCTCCCAGATGCCCTGATCCGATGCTCACAGACGTCCGGCACGGGGGCCCCGATCCGACTAGATTGGTGCCGACGCAGTCCGCTGGAACCCGTGAGATGAGCACCACGTAGCGGAAAGGTGAGACCAGTGCCCAAGAGGACCTGGCAGACCGGAGTGAAGGCCGGCGCCGCGGCTGTCGTGGCAGGTTCGAGCGCAGGCACGCTGTCGTGGGCGGCGTACTCGTATCTGATGTCGCAGGCGACGGCGGCCCGCGGGGTGATCGGGCGCAACGTCGCCAAGCCGCCGGAGGCCGACGGCGTCTACTCCCCCGGCGCCGCGGTGCCCGACCGGTGGCTGCGGACCACCCCCTACGACATCCACCTGATGATCTTCGGCGACTCCACGGCCGCCGGGGTGGGGTGCCTGTCGGCGGCGGAGGTGCCCGGCGTGCAGATCGCACGACGCCTCGCCGACGAGACCGGGAAGCGGATCCGGCTGAGCACCAAGGCCATCGGCGGCGCCACGTCCCGCGGGCTCAGCGGGCAGGTGGACGCGATGTTCGTCGCCGGGCCGCCGCCGGATGCCGCGGTGATCCTGGTCGGCGCCAACGATGTGACGAGCAAGAACTCCATCCGGGCGTCGGCACGCAGACTCGGGGAGGCCGTCGAGCGACTCCGCGCCCACGACTGTGCCGTCGTCGTCGGGACCTGCCCCGACCTGGGAGTGGTGACGGCTATTCCGCAGCCTCTCCGGACCGTCGTCCGGACGTGGGGTCTACGACTGGCCCGGGCGCAGGCGGCCGCGACCAGCGCGGCGGGCGGCCACCCGGTTGCACTGGCCGACCTGCTGGCCCCCGAGTTCCTGGCGGCGCCCGACCGGATGTTCTCCTCCGACCACTTCCACCCGTCGGCGGCCGGCTACGAATTGGCGGCGATCCAGATCGTGCCCGTACTCGCGACGGCCCTGGGCGTGTGGCACGGCGGCCCCCTGCCCGATCTGCCGGAGGTGTCGGAGGCCGCGGAATCACGCAAGCTGTCGACCCGGATGACGGCCTCGCTCAACCGTTTCCTGTGGCGACGCGACGTCCGGCGACGCGCACCCGCCCGCCTCGACGAACTCCTCGCGATCCAGGAGGCGTCCGCGCCCGGGACGCGACGGGTCGCTGAGTGAGATGGCGACGACCCCGGCGGCGCCCGGCAACGTAAGTTGTCGGGAAGGCCACAGAACGGGTGGTCTGAAACACAGTGCAGACACCCGCAGTTGACAAAGGAGTTTTCATGCCCGAGGCAGTCATCGTCTCCGCAGTACGCTCACCGATCGGCCGAGCCATGAAGGGCTCGCTCAAGACCATCCGCCCGGATGATCTGACGACGCAGATGGTGGCCGCGGCGCTGGCGAAGATCCCCGAACTCGACCCCACCGAGATCGACGACCTGCTCCTCGGCTGCGGACAGCCCGCCGGACAGTCGGGCTTCAACATCGCCCGCGTCGTCGCGGTGGAACTGGGTTACGACTTCCTGCCCGGCGTCACCGTCAACCGCTACTGTTCGTCCTCGCTGCAGACAACCCGCATGGCACTGCACGCGATCAAGGCCGGCGAAGGCGACGTCTTCGTCTCCGCCGGTGTCGAGTCGGTGTCCAGCTTCGTCACCGGCAACGCCGACGGCCTGCCGAACACCAAGAACGCGAGGTTCGCCGACGCCGAGGCGCGCACCGCGAAGCTCGCCGAGGGCGGTGTCGCGTGGACAGACCCGCGTGAGAACGACCAGATCCCCGACGTCTACATCGCCATGGGGCAGACCGCCGAGAACGTCGCTTCGGCCACCGGCATCACCCGCGAGGAGCAGGACCGCTGGGGCGTCCGCTCGCAGAACCGCGCGGAGGAAGCGATCAAGAACGGCTTCTTCGAGCGGGAGATCACCCCGGTCACCCTCCCCGACGGCACCGTCGTCAGCACCGACGACGGCCCCCGCGCCGGCACCACGTACGAGGGCATCAGCCAGCTGAAGCCGGTGTTCCGGCCCGACGGCACCGTCACCGCGGGTAACGCGTGCCCCCTCAACGACGGTGCCGCCGCGCTCGTGATCATGTCCGACACCAAGGCCAAGGCCCTCGGCCTGACCCCGCTTGCGCGCATCGTGTCCACCGGGGTGTCCGGCCTGTCGCCCGAGATCATGGGTCTCGGCCCGATCGAGGCCGTCAAGAAGGCACTCGCCATCGCGGGCAAGTCCATCTCCGACATCGACCTGTTCGAGATCAACGAGGCGTTCGCGGTGCAGGTTCTCGGTTCCGCCCGCGAACTGAACATCGACGAGGACAAGCTGAACATCTCCGGCGGCGCCATCGCCCTCGGCCACCCGTTCGGCATGACCGGCGCCCGCATCACCAACACCCTGCTGAACAACCTCCGCGAGCAGGACAAGACGTTCGGCGTCGAGACCATGTGCGTCGGCGGCGGTCAGGGCATGGCGATGGTCCTCGAGCGCCTGAGCTAGGCGGCTCCGCCGCCCGTGCGTGGTTGACGAGTGCAGAGACTCGCTAACCACTCACGGGCGCGAAGCGCCTAGTCGC
>NZ_JBHUSF010000207.1:0-15890 GCF_042673295.1 Rhodococcus sp. NPDC057014 | reverse complement strand
GTTCCGTTGCAGTGGAAGTCGTTGCTGCGCAGCCCAAAAGAAGGGATCCGTGGCCGAGCGTCGCTAGTTCGGGGACGGCATTGTTTCGCTGCTGGACTGAGCGCCACCGATGCGGCGACCCGAGGACAGCCATTTGCCTCCGTCAACGACCAGGACTGCACCGTTGATGAAGGATGCTGCGGGCGACAGCAGGAAGACCGCCGGCCATGCGATTTCGTCGACCGTGCCGACGCGTCCGAGTGGGACCGTTCCGGCGAGTCGCTGAAGGTTGTCGTCGACCGCGCCGGTGGAGACTCCTGTCGCCCGGTCCACCCCTGCGGTAGGTGTGTATCCCGGCGCCAAAGCGTTGACCCGAATGTCGTGTGGCCCCCACTCCACGGCGAGACTTTTAGTGAGGCTTTCGACGCCGGCCTTTCCTACCCCGCCGTGGATTCGTCCTGGATTGCCGGTGAACGGGGACGTACTGGTGATGTTCAAGATCGCGCCGCCCGTCCCTCTCGCGATGACGCGGCGGCCGAACTCCTGGCACGCGTAGAAGGTCCCGAAAGCGTCGGTCTCCACCACAGCGCGGAACCCGTTCGGGGTCAATTCCTCCGACGGGCAGGTGAACGTTGCGCCTGCGTTGTTGACAAGCAGATCAATGGGGCCGACGGCCTCCTCCGCAGAAGCGACGAGTGCGGCCACTGCCTCGGGATCCCTTACATCACAGGTGGACGCGATCGCCTCTCCTCCGGTGCCCCGAATGTGGTCACACACGTCGTCGAGTAGATCCTGGCGGCGCCCGCTCACCACAACACGTGCTCCGCTTTCCGCGAGTCCCAGAGCGATTTGCCGTCCGATTCCACTACCACCGCCCGTGACTATCGCGGCCGATCCTGCCAGCAATCCTGATACGAAGGGTGTACGCAAGTTCGAATTTCTGATCATGGACAGTAACCTCCTGCTCGGGCAATTCGGGCACGACGAAACACCGCATCGACGCAACCAGGGAACCGTTCCGTTCACCTTGCGCGCATCACGGAACCTTCTCGGGAAATCAGGGGATGGGGCGCTTCAACGCATCGGCAAAGTTCCGACGCGAGTACTCTTCCCATTCCGCCAAATGCATCGCCATCTTCTCGTGCGCCGCCTCCGCATCGCGTTCACTCAATGCGTCGTAGATGAGTTGGTGATCTGCGATCACTCCCATGTACCGGCGAGCGGAGTAGCTCACTCCCACCACGGCGCCATCCATGATCCCGTGTAACGAATTGGCGAGGTGGTTGAACAAGGGGTTTCCCGAAGACCATGCGATCACACTGTGGAAGCGGGTGTTCAAGTCGTTGAAGGCGTTTACTTGGTCGCGGTCATCGACGATCCGGCGCATCTCGGTGATCGTCCGTTCGAGCTCTTGCAGAGCCTCCGGACTGATCCGTTCCGCGGCCAGTTGGCAGATCATCGGCTCGATTGCGGAACGGACCTCGACGATCGCCTCGAATGGAGTCCTCTCCATTCGCATCATGAATGAGATCGTCTTGGCGAAATGCCCGGAATCGGGAGCCTGCACATAGGGGCCACCATTGAGGCCCTGCCTGATCTGAATGGCCCCTTGATACTCGAGCAAGCGGAGTGCCTCACGTACAGTCGTCCGCCCCATCCCGTACTTCTCGACCATCTCCCGCTCGGGAGGCAAAGGGTCGCCCGGCACCAGGCGGTCTCCGATGATGTCGGAGAGAATCGTCTCCGCGAGCAGAAATGAAGACTTCTGCGGCCTGCGGGTCACGCGCTGGGGGGCGGGCAAAGTCATCGCGCCGAGGTCATTGCTGTAATAGTTGACAGGCTCGGTCGTGGCGGGACGGCCCTGACCTCCTGGCGTGGTGGGCATGTCCTGAGACATCGCGGCGCTCCCTTCAAATTCCTGTCGGTCCGCCTTGTGGCAGCCACACTCGATCGGGCCCGACGCACCCGCCCGTCGGTACGAACAAGAGATACCTTGCCGACTCCCCACTCGCGGATTGCGTCCTATGCGTGTTCGCTCCCGACGGTCCCAGGATAACGTGTCGAACATTGCCATAGTAGCCAGTTTAGGGTGAAGGGTCAAGGTCTCGAGCGGCGCTTGACACGCCTTCGCGGGGGGCGACAAGGGGGCGCGGCAGCGTACGCGAGAATCCCGTATCTCATTCCGAGAGTCGATATTCCGATCACAGGCGAGGTCCACCCCCTCCCGGCCGCCACGCGCAGCGCTCTTCCCGGCCGCTCTCGCGGTGGGGTTTACAAACCGGTCGAACAGATGCAATATATGCATGTTCTCAGTGACGCAAACCACAAACATCCTCTGAGGTGGGTTCGGCTCCACCCGATTGACGGGGCAGCCGCCGGTGCCCGGCGGATGACGCTGCACACGATTCCTGAGCGACCTCGCGCAGTGACGAACAGCACGCGCAGCGCGGCGCGCACAACTAAGGAGTTACGCAATGCAAGGCTTGGTTTTCGAAGGAGACCGAACGGTTTCCCTCGCGGAGTTTCCCGACCCGTCGCCACGTCCCGGCGAGGTGGTCGTGCGTGTCATGGCATCCGGGATGTGCGGCAGCGACCTGCACTACTACCGAGCGGAAAACGACGGCACTCCTGCCGAGAGCCGGTGCATCGGTGGGCATGAGCCGGCCGGTGTCGTGGAGTCGCTCGGACCGGGAGTCAGTGGCGCCCGACTGTCCGTGGGGCAGCGAGTCATGGTGCACCACTACTCCGGATGCGGGACGTGTATGAACTGTCGGTCGGGCTGGACCCAGATGTGCACGTCGGCGCCCGCCACGGTCTACGGCAAGAACGCCCACGGTGCACATGCGCCGTACATGACGGTCCCCGCGGCGTGCGTGCTTCCGCTGCCCGATGAGCTGTCGTTCTGCGCCGGCGCCGCCATCGGATGCGGCACCGGCACCGGCTGGGGTGCTCTGGAGCGCCTGGGTGAGGTGGGCGGGCTGGACCTCGTGGTCTTCGGCCAAGGCCCGGTCGGCCTGTCGACCACCATGCTGGCGACGGCACGCGGCGCCAGAGTCATCGCCGTCGACCCTTCTGCCTCTCGGTTGGAACAGGGTTCGAAATTCGGTGCCGCAGAAACGGTGAACCCGGACTCGGTCGATCCCGTCGAGGCAATTCGCGAACTCACCGCGGGTGCCGGAGCCGCCGCAGCCGTAGAGACCTCGGGTGCGACGGTCGCCGCGACTGCCGCGCTGGACGCACTGGCGGGATGGGGACGGCTGTGTGCCGTGGGCCTCGGGGGGACGGTCACCTTGGACGTCCGCACGTTCCTCTCTCGACAAGTCACCGCGATGACGTCGTGGTCGATGTCGAGCGTCCAGCAGATGGCCTGTGCCGACTTCGTCGCGCGCCGGAACCTGCCTGTGGACGACTTGTTCAGCCATCACTGGTCCCTGGACGAGGCAACCCAGGCCTACGAGGAATTCGACAAGCAGAGCGCCGGCAAGGCCGCGTTCGTCTTCTGACCGCACCGCTCAGACAGTCCAGAACAACCGGAAACTTCTAATGGAGGACCAGGCCATGAGATCGACCCAGACCCTGCCGCGGGGTAGGCGCAACGCTCACCGTTCAATACTGACAGCCGCCACGGTTGCGCTGTCCCTCGCGCTCACAGCATGCGGGGGCGCTGGGGCAGGTCAAGTCACCGAAGCGGGCCCGCCGGTGATGGTGAACGACACCGACTGGAACACTCTCGTCGACGCGGCGAAGAACGAGGGCCAAGTGGTGGTGTACTCGTCCCTGAGCGGCGTCGAGGCCAGCTTCGCCAAATTCGAAGAGGCGTACCCCGGAATCTCCGTCACCGTCGAGCGGGCGCCCACCAGCGACTTGATCACCCGTCTCGACCAGGAGGCTGCCGTCAACGCGCAGGGTGCGGACGTCACCATGCACTCGCAGACAGGCTGGTTCGAGGCGAGCAATGAAGAGAATCGGTTTGCAGCTCTGAAGGTCGGCCCCGAGCAGGCGGCTGCAGGCTGGGAAGACCACCTCGACGGCAAGAGCTATCCCTTCGTCTTCAGCAACGCGTACATCGTCGGATACAACACCAAGTCGGGCCGTCCGGTGAAGAACATGAACGAGTTTCTCGATGCGGCCGCGCACTCGAAGATCGGCATCATCGATGCCGAGATCTCTACCGCTCAATCCTTTCTGTACTCCCTCTGGCAGGACGCGTACGGCGACGACTTCATGAAGCGCCTCTCCGACCTCGATATCACCGTCTACAACAGCAACGTGCCGCTCGCCCAGGGTCTGGCTGCCGGCGAGATCGACTACGGCATCGGGTTGGCTCCGTCGACGGTGCTCGGGCTCAAGGAAGAAGGGGCCCCGGTCGACTACATCGTTCCCGACGAGGCGACCTCCGGTGTGCCGTACCACGCTGCCGCACTGTCCAACGCACCCCACCCCAATGCCGCACAGTTGTTCACCAACTGGCTGATGAGTGAGGCGGGCGCCGCACAATTCGTGGCACACCACGCACCGGCCTCGACCCCCGTGGCAACGACGGGCTCGATCCCGTGGGGCCAGATTCCGACACCCGAGGGCAGCGGCTGGACCCAGCAGGACCACGAAGACTTCATCACGTCCGAATGGACGCCGCTGTACGGATGAGCTCACCGGGGCGCGCCCGACTCGGCGGCGCGCCCCGCCAAGAATCTGATGATCCGCCCGAAGGGGTAACCCGTGACAACCACAACCACCAAGCCCACCGATACTAAACCCACCACCACCTCCACGCCCGAGGAAGATCTCACCCGAGGTTCGCTCCCGGGACTGCTCGACAGGTACGGCGGTAAGGCTGCCTGGTACGTCTTCGCCATCGGCCTCGCTCTCTTCGTCCTCGCGCCGATCGTGCTGTTCTACTCACGGGCGTTCGGCGACGGTGCCGCCGCCGTCCGCAATCTGACGGATGTCCCCAATCTCGCCACAATCCTTTTCAATACCGTTGCGCTGGCCGCGGGAGCGACGGTCGTCGCGGGGGTTCTCGCAGTGGCCCTTGCAGTTCTCGTCATGCGAGTCCCCGTCCGGTGGAGAGGGTTCGCCGCATTTCTGCCGCAGCTCGGTCTGGTCATTCCTCCGGTGGCAACCATCGTCGGATGGATCTTCATCTTCGCCCCGACAGTGGGTTACGGGAACACGCTCCTGCGGAGCCTTCCGTTCTTCGAAGGGATGAGTGAAGGCCCGGTCGACGTCTACTCGATGCCTGCAATCATCCTCATCACCGGCACCGAACTGGCCGGAATCGTCTTCGCCTTCGTCTTTGCCAGGTTGCACGAGATCAGCGGCAGTCTCGTCGCCGCCGCCAAGCTTTCGGGTGCCTCCGCATTTCGCAGCTTCACCACCATTACGCTCCCGCTGCTGCGGCCCTCACTCGTGGCAGCACTCGTCGTGGCATTCCTGCTCGGTCTGGGACAGTTCACTGCCCCGCTGCTGCTCGGCTCGGCCGACGGCATCGACGTCCTCACCACGGAGATCTTCCATATCCGCGAGAAGTTCCCGATCGACTATGCTGCCACCGCGGCATTGGGACTGCCGCTGCTCGTCCTCGGAATCGGATCGATCCTGCTTCAGCGAGCCGTGATCGGCGACCAGCGACGTTATGTGACACAGGGGGTCGGCGGAAGCGTCTCGACGCAGACCTCGCGCTGGGCGCTCGCGGCTGTTGTCTTCTACACATTTGTCACGTGCATCGTTCCACTTCTTGCCATCACGCTCGTCGCCTTCTCGCCCTTCTGGAACGGCGACCTCACCGACATGTCGTTCACGACAAAGCATGTGGAGACCACGCTGGCCAATCCCATTGTGACCGGCGCCGTGTGGAACAGCATCACGGTGTCCATCATCGCGGCTCTGGTCGTGCTGCCCCTCGGATTCATTGGAGCCCTCGTGATGAGCGGTGTCGTGAAGGCGCCGCGCCCGATCCAGTACATCCTCGACTTCGTCTTCGTCGGACCGCTGGCAGTTCCTCGCGCCATGCTGGGCCTGGCGGTGCTCTACGTCTTCCTTCGGCCGCCGTTCAACCTCTACGGCACACTGGCACTTTTCGTCGTCGGATACATCTTCATCGTCCTGCCGTTCTCCTTGCGATCCCAGCACGCAAGTCTTGTCGGGGTGCACTCGTCGTTGTTCGAGGCCGCGAAGGTCTGCGGCGCAAGCCAATTACGAACCATCGTGGATGTCGCACTTCCGCTGACGAAACGTGGAATGGCAGCAAGCCTGGCCGTCATGCTCGTGCTTCTGTCACATGACTTCGCGGTCTCGGTCATGCTGCGTTCTCCCGGTAACCACGTCATGGGCACCGCCATCTACGAGTTCTGGGAAGGCGGCGTCTACCCACAGGTTGCCGTCATGGCCCTCGTGATGTCGGGCGTCACCGGAATTCTTCTCGCCCTCACCGTGTGGGTCGGTGGCCGATCCGCACTACAGAACATGTAAGGGAGCAAGACATGGAACTCATGACAGAGCCCACAACGACCACGATGACGCGGGAGGATCCTGCGACGAGGACAGACAGCGCCACGCTGTCCGGGATTACCAAGACCTTCACCGCCAAGGGCAGGACCGTGCACGCGGTCAAGGATGTCGATCTCGGTATCCGGTCGGGTGAGTACGTCGTGATCCTCGGCCCGAGCGGTTGCGGGAAGTCCACGCTGCTGCGCTGTGTCGCCGGACTCGAAACGCCGACCCAGGGTTCGATCAGCCTGCAGGGTCAGCCGGTCTACGACGCACAGCGGCGGATCAACGTGAAGCCCAACGCGCGCCAGGTCGGCATGGTCTTCCAGAACTACGCGCTGTGGCCGCACATGACGGTGGAGAAAAACGTCGCCTACCCGCTGCGCATGCGGAAGCTACCGAAGAGCACCTGGGACAAGCGAGTCTCGGAGGTGCTGGAGGCTCTCGAGTGCGAAGCGCTGGCGAAGCGACTCCCTGCAGAGCTCAGCGGTGGTCAGCAGCAGCGCATCGCACTCGCGCGAGCGCTGGTCTACGAGCCTGCGATCCTGCTGCTGGACGAACCGTTGAGCAACCTCGATGCCCTCCTGAGGGTTTCACTCCGCACCGAGCTGATGAGACTGCATCGTGCGCTGGGTTACACCGCCCTCCACATCACCCACGACCAGGAAGAAGCGCTCGAGATGGGCGATCGGGTCGTCCTGATGCGCGCCGGCAGCATCGAGCAGATGGGCCCGCCCGAGGAGGTCTACGCCCGGCCGGTCTCTCCGTACGCCGCTCACTTCCTCGGAGTGCGCAACCAGGCGTCGGTCGAGGTGGGCGACGGCGTGCTGCACAGCGAGATGGGTGTGATCCACGGTAGTGCCGAGCTGGCACGCGGGCGAAGCAAGAACGAGAAGCTCGAGCTGTTCGTGCGTAGCCGAGACACCGACATCTTCCGGCTCGGCTCCGGCACGGCAAGACATTCGCAGGACGAGAACATCGTGATGGAGGGCACCCTCGCCCAGATCGTGCTGGGCGAGGGCGGCCGCCGCCAGTACATCGTCGATCTGGGTGGCGCTCAGTGGTTCGCCCAACATGCCCACGACCAGGACCTGCGGCCGGGCGATGCGGTCGCTGTCACGGTGCCGGTGAAGTCGGTGCTGCTGTACCACGACGAGACGCTGGTATTCCCACAGTGATCGATGACGAGACACGAGACGAGACAAGCGAAAAGGAGCACGCGGTGGGAACATCCAGCCGGATACGGCGAGCGGTGGACGCCAAAACGTTGATCGGGGGTGTGTGGCGCTCGGGGGAATCCCTGCATGACGTACGCGACCCCTACCGGCGAGACGTCGTAGGCACGATGGCGATCTCGAGCGAACGGGACCTCGGGGATGCCCTCGATGCGGCGCGGCGCGCCAGTGCGGTGATGGCTCGGATGCCTGGTTATGAACGGGCCAGGCTGTTGCACCGCATCGCGGACAGCGTGACCGCGCGGGCCCAGCACATCGGCGAGATCCTCGCGCGCGAGTCCGGCAAGGCCATCTCGGACGCCGTCCTCGAACCGCTGCGAGCCGCAGACACCATCCGGCTTTCCGCCGAGGAAGCAGTTCGGATCGAGGGAGAACACGTCCCCATGGACGCGTCCCCCGTCGGCGCCGGCAAGGTCGGGATGGTGCTGCGGTTCCCCGTGGGCGTCGTAGCTGCCATCACCCCGTTCAACGGCCCCGTACACCTCACGGCCCACAAGCTGGGGCCCGCGTTGGCTGCCGGCAACAGCATCGTGTTGAAACCGTCCCCCAAGGCTCCCTTGTCCGTGCACGCGTTCGTCGCGGCTGTGCTGGAGGCCGATGTACCGGACGGGGCCGTCAACGTCCTGTACGGCGACGATGTGGCGCCGGGCCTGGTCAGCGATCCGCGGGTCGACTTCGTCAGCTTCACAGGCTCGATACCGGTCGGCAAGGCGATCCGCAACAGCGTCGGAATGAAGCCCGTCGCACTGGAACTCGGTGGAGTGGGCCCGACCTTCGTCAGTGACGACGCGGACCTCGAAACCGCAGCCAAAGCGTGCGCCCGCAACGCGATGATGATCGCCGGCCAGAGCTGCGTGTCCGTCCAGAACGTCTACGTGAAGAGACCGGCGTATGACGCCTTCCTCGATCGTCTCGTGAACGAGATCGAGGCGATTCGCTTCGGCGACCCGCTCGAGTCATCGACCGAGGTCGGCACCCTGATCGATGACGGCGCCGCGGAACGTGTCATGGGGATGATCGATCGAGCCGTGCGCGACGGAGCAACCCTCCTGTGCGGCGGCCACCGCAGCGGAGCGCAGTTGGATGCCACCGTCCTGACCGATGTCAACTCCTCCATGGACATCGTGTCCGACGAAATCTTCGGGCCCGCGATGACGGTTCAGACCTACGACGACGTCGAGCCCATCTTCAGCGAGATAAGCCGGAGTCCGTACGGCCTGCAGTGCGGGATCTTCACCAACTCACTCGACCTGGCGATGACCGCGTTCAGGACCATCCGCACCGGCGGTGTCATCGTGAACGGCACGTCGAGGTGGCGGGCGGATCAGATGCCGTACGGGGGCGTGAAGGACAGCGGGATCGGCCGGGAGGGACCGAAGTACGCGATCCGCGACATGACCGAAGAGCGGCTACTCGTCCTGAACTAGAGGAAGGATCGAAATGATCCCCGGCCACGACCCGGCAATGAACAGCGGATACGCGAGGTCGACAGGGACTGCTTTGACCGAACCAGCCCACTAACGTTGGGTTTCACGCCGATCGAGCCAGGCGTCCGCGCCACCGAGTAGAGAGACACACGTGATCACAGTCGTTCGCCAGGAGGCTGCTGGGTTCTCTTGCCTGAGTAGCACCCACTCGAATAACCGCCGAGCATGTCGATGAAGCCCGGTCTGCACCGCCTTGAACTCCCCCTCGCCGGGCACAGCATCGATCATGTCAACGTCTACCTGCTCGAAGCAGGTGGACGCCTACTGATCATCGACTGCGGCTGGTCCACGCCGGAGGCTCGCGCACACCTCGAACAGTTCGTCGTTCATCTGGGCTATCGTCTCGATGACATCGACACACTTCTCCTGACACACTTGCATGCTGATCACGCCGGTCTCGCGGGGTGGATGCAGAGTTGGGGAGTGTCGGTGGGATTACATCCGGCGGATGCAGTGCAACTCGAGGACCGTTTCCATCTGCCGCAGCCTCACCATGACGAAACCGCGGCGTGGCTGGCGTGGGCAGGCGTGCCCGAATCGCTCTGGCACCGAGCGCAGCAACAAGTGTCGGAGCAGGCAGCGCTCTTCTGGCCAGGCGTCCCCGACATCAGCCTGCGTGAAGGATCGGTCATTCGCCACGGCCCGTTCCACCTGACCGTCATACATACCCCTGGCCACACGCCCGGCAGCGTCAGCTTCTACGAGGCCTCGACCCGGTCGCTGTTCAGCGGAGATACGCTGTTCTCGAGATCGACCTACAGCCCGACCTTGCGTCCCGGCTCCTCCGAAAACCCCATGTCCGAGTACCTGAACTCGCTGCAGCGTCTTCGCGACTTGAACGTCGAATGGGTTCTGCCGGGGCACCATTCGCCGTTCACCGGACTCGCAACGCGAATCGACACAGTCGCGTCGCACCATAGGTCGCGGGCAGATCACATTGCTCGCGCGATACCGAGTGAGGGAGCGACGGTCTGGGAGGTGGCAGCTGGTCTGCCACGCAGACGCGACTGGAGCTCCCTCCCCGTGGCCGCGCAGCTGTCGGCCACAGGAGAGGCAGGTGCTCACCTCACCCGACTGAGCCGAAACGATGTCCTCGAAGAGCAGACCGGGCCCCCCACCATCTGGCTCCCCCGCGGACCCCTGATGTGAGTCGGCGGGAATTCCTCGAGGCACCGCCCCCGCGATCCCAGCATCGGCCGCGGTATGCGAAACGGGTCAGGCGGGCGCCCCTGCGGCCGGACGCAGACGCGCGAGGACATCCGTCAGCGTGACGACGCCGATCAGTTGCCCGGCGTCGGTGACGATCGCGAGATGGCTGCGGGTCTCGCGCATCGTGTGCAATGCCTCGTACACGGCGGCGTCCGCGTCGAGGGTCAGCACGGGACGCATCAGGTCGGCGGCCGTCATCGCGGCGCCTGCCTGCAGGCTGTCCCGCGCATGCACCACGCCCCTGATCCCGTCGTCGTCACGCACGAGCAGCCGGAGGTGACCGCTTCGGTCGGCGGCCGCCTTGATCGCCGCCGCGGTGGCGTCCGGCGCGACGCTGCTCGGGGAGGTGTTCGGCCGCACCATGTCCCGCACGGCGAGCGATTGCAGTTCCAGGGCGCTGGTCAGCTGGCCGTGGTACCGCTCGTCGAGCGTGCCGACGGTCGCGGAGTGCTCGACGAGGTGACGCAGCGCGTCGGGATCCTGACCCGCCCCGACCTGGTCGACCGGCTCCACGCCGAACAGCCGCAGGCACCGGTTCGCCATCCGGTTCAGCACCAGCAGCAGCGGGCGGGTGGCCCACATGAACCCGCGCATCGGGATCGCCAGCAGGGTCGCCGACTTCTCCGGGTGCGCGATCGCCCACGACTTCGGTGCCATCTCGCCGACGACGAGGTGCAGGAACGTAACGATGATCAGGGCGAGGACGAATCCGAGGACGTCCGCCAGCCACAGCGGGGCACCCCACCCCGCGAACGCCGGGGTCAGCCAGTAATGCACGGCCGGCTTCGTGACGGCACCGAGCGCGAGGGTGCACACGGTGATGCCCAGCTGCGATCCGGCCAGCAACACCGACAGTTCGGATGCGCTGCGCAGAGCGGCCCGTGCCGCCCGACTGGTGGGGGCGGCGTCCTCGAGCCGGTGGCGTCGGGCGGCGATCAGCGCGAACTCGATCGCCACGAAGAACGCGCTGGCCGCGATCAACCCGACGGTGACCACCAAGACGACCCAGGGATTACTCATCGGTCGAGTCACTCTCCACGATGCGGAGCCTCACGAACAGCGAGGACGGAACGTGCTTGTCGACCGCCCGCACCTCGGCGTCGAGGCTGCGGACGGGTGGGTCGGCGTCGGCGATCAGGTCGGCCGGATCCGGGTTCAATCGGATCGCGACGACATCCCCGACGACGGGGAGACCACCGAACTCCGCGATGACGGCGCCGGCGAGCGTCTCGAAGTCACCGGACGGCAGGTCGTGTCCGAGGATGCGCTCCACCTCGTCGATGTGCAGGTCGCCGGGCATCGTCCAGCCCTCGGACTCCGAGCCCGTCACCGAGGCGTCGCCGTCGGGATCGTGTTCGTCGGCGATCTCACCGACGAGTTCCTCCGCGAGGTCCTCGATCGTGATGACACCGGCGAATCCGCCGTACTCGTCGACGACGAGGGCCATCTCGTCCCGGGCGGCCGTCAGCTGTTCCAGCACGTCGGGCAGCGGCAGCGACGTCGGCACGACGACGGCCGCGCGGGCCCGGGACGCGGCCGGACCGTCGGCCTGGTCGCCGAGGAGGTCGTGGAGGTGGATGACGCCGCGCAGGTCGTCGGAGGAGGTCCCGACGACGGGGTAGCGGGTGTGTCCGGCGCCCATCTTCCCGAGCACGCTGCTCAGGGGTTCGTCGGCCCGGACGGTGTCGACGTGGGCGCGGGGAATCATGGCGTGCCCGGCGGTGCGGGTGGGGAAGTCCAGGATCCGGTCGAGCAGGGTCGACAATTCCCGCGGCAGCTCACCGGCGTCGCGGGACTCGGCGACGATGTGCTCGAGGTCCCGCGCGGTCGCCGAGTGCTCGACGTCGTGGACCGGCTCGATCCGCAGCGCGCGCAGCAGCAGGTTCGACGACTGGTCGAACAACCAGATCAACCAGCCGAAAAGTTTCAGGTAGACGGTGGTCGACAACGCGAGCCATCGCGCCACCGGCTCGGGACGGGCGATCGCCAGGTTCTTCGGGAACAGTTCACCGAACAGCATCTGGACGAAGGTGGAGAACACGACGGCGAGGACGGCACCGACACCGACCCCGACCGCGGTCGGGATGCCGACGCCGCCGAGGAGTTCGCCGAGACCGCGCCCGATCAGGGGTTCGGCGACGTAACCGACGAGCAGACCGGTGACCGTGATGCCCAACTGGGCGCCGGAAAGCATGAACGAGGTGCGGCGCGTGACGGCCAGTGCGCGTGCGGCGCCCGTGTCTCCCGCCTCCGCCCTGGCCTTGAGCCGCGAGCGGTCGACCGACATGTACGCGAATTCCTGCGCGACGAAATAGCCGGTCAGGGCGGTGATCAGTAATACGACGACGACGCCGAAGCCGATGCTCAGGACGGTCACCACGGTGTCACCCGCGTCCTGCGTCCGGGACTGCGGTGATCACTCTGGGGCGGGCTGGGTTTTCGGGGGCGCGAAGCGCTGGTCATGGCTCTCTCTGTAATCGGAGTACGAGCCACCCATAGTAAAGGACTCTTTACCTTTTCGGACGGTGGGTGCGCAGGGTCACGCTCTCACTGCGGATGAGCCGCCGAGAACGCGCGCATCACCGCCGCCGGGATGCGCCCCTTCTCCGACACCTCGATCCCCTGAGCCCGAGCCCAGTCGCGGACGACCGCGGGGCGCTGCACGTCGACTTTCGCGGGCGCCACGGAGGGCGCCGTCGCGAACGTCGTTTCGAGATCGCTGGTCGCCCGAGCCGATTCCCACTCGTGCAGGCAGGCGCCCAGCCAGCGATAGGTCCACTCCTGGCCCAGTTGCCGCGTCTCGCAGAACGTCACCGGCAGCGCCGGAAACCGGGCCTGCAATTCGGCCAGCGCCTCGGCGACCCTGGCACCGCTGACGTGTTCGAGCTTGAACAGCCGGCTGTACCGGTCCTCGACCACCACGGCGGCCCGAGGCAGTGCGCTCAACTCGGCCGCCGCGTATGTCATCCGCCCGGACAGCAGGCTCGCCGCAAGATCCTCCAGCGTCTTGCGTTCCACCACCGCCACGATCTCGTCGCCGACCTCGACCGCGTAGTCACCCGCGGACAGCCGTCGGCGAACCGTGGTCGCCTGCTGCTTCCCGAACGTGTACGGATACTTTTCGGCGGTGTCGACGACGATGTCGAGGACGCGGCCGTGGGCCCGCGCCGTCGGCACCGTGACCGCGGGCCGCGCCTGCTTCGCGGTGCGCGGCGACTGCCAGAAGATCATCTCCCTGCCCCGCGCTCGGGTCATCACCAGCTGGGAGCGGTTCTCCCGCGCACGGGTGAGCACCAGGTCGATCGCGGGGCCTCGCCGGGTGCACGAACGGACCTCGAGCCGTTCCAGGATCTCGGCGTCGGCGGGCCACTCGTCGGCCCGGTGGCAGTAGACCTTGGATTCGCGGGGCCAGGGCTGCTTCGCCTTGACGACGATGCCGCCCGGTCCCAGCGGAACCCGCACCAGATAGGGAAGCGTCGAACCCACTTCCGGATTCCGCGCGATCAGCAGGTCGTCGGGCATATCGCCAGGATAGGGGACCAGACGCGGGACACACCCGATTCGCGGCCGGTCAGTCGGCGCTCTTGATGGTCTTCATCGTGATCAGCGACGTCACCCGCGACACCGCCGGGAGTCCGCTGAGCTTCGTGGCCATGAAGTTCTCGTACGTCGCGAGGTCGCGGACCGCGACCCGGATGAAATAGTCGGGGATCCCGAACAGCCGCCGGCATTCGATCACCTCGTCGAAGGCGGCGACCCGGGACTCGAACTGCTCGATGGTCGCCTGGTCGTTCACGCCGATCTCGGCGGTGACGATCACCTGGAAGCCCCGATCCAGCGCCTCCTGGCTGACGATTGCGCGATAGCCGGTGATGACGCCGTCCGCCTCGAGTTTCTTGACCCTGCGCAGGCACGGGGAGGGAGTCAGACCCACGAGATCCGCCAATTCGGTGTTGGTCAGACTGGAGTCGTTGCGCAGGTGGTCGAGAATTGCGTGATCGATGTCATCCATCGCACTATTATTGCGCACGAGGCCGATTATGGGCATTCGCTCGCAATCGCGCACCGGGATAGTTGCTATAGATTTGCGTGGTGATCGATCCAGCCCCCTTTTCCACGACCGCAGTCGTCGACCCCGACCACCGGCACACCCCGGAATGGCGTCGGGCCCTGCAGGCGTCCCTCCCCGTCGGGATCGGGTTGGTTCCGCTGGGGATCGCCCTCGGGGTGCTCGTGGTCCAGCAGGGACTCAACCCCTGGTGGGCGCTGGTCTTCACCTCGCTGATCTACGCCGGTTCCCTCGAATTCATCGCGGTCGGCATGGTCGCCACCCTGACGCCGCTCCCCTACATCGCGCTGACCGCGCTGCTGGTGAACTTCCGGCACGTGTTCTACGCCTTGAGCTTTCCCCTCGACAGGGTCAAGGGCCGGCTCGCCCGGTTCTACAGCATGTTCGCGCTGACCGACGAGGCGTACGCCATGTCGGTCACCGGCGACCGGAGGTCGATGACCGGTCGGGTCATGGTGTACTCGCAGCTGTATCTCCACGCGTACTGGATCGGCGGGGCGATTCTCGGAGCGACTGCAGCGCAGTGGATCCCGGAGAACATCGTCGGACTCGACTTCGCGCTGACCGCACTGTTCGTCGTGCTGTCCATCGAGGCGATCCGGGCCCAGAGCGGTTTCGCGGTTCCCACGATCGCCGTGGCGTGCGCCCTGACGGCGCGACTCGTCGACGCCGAACACATGCTGCCGATCGCGATGGGCGCATTCGTGAGCCTGCTCGTCGTCCGGTACGTCGTCACCCGGAGAAAGGTGCCTGCCGATGCCTGACACCGGTTACATCCTCACGGCCGTCGCGATCATGGCGGTGGTCACGTTCGCCCTGCGGGCGGTCCCGTTCGCGATCGTCATGCCGTTGCGGTCGTCCGCGCTCGTCGGCTACCTGGGTGTCTACATGCCCGCCGGGATCATGCTGATCCTGGTGGCGTACTCGCTGAAGAACGTATCCGTCACCGCGCCGTCGCACGGGATCCCCGAATTGATCGCGGTGGGGGTCACGGCCGCGGTCCAACTGTGGCGCAAGAACGCGGTGCTCTCGATCGTCGTCGGGACCGGACTGTACGTCGTCCTGATGAACTGGGCATTCGCCTGAGCCCGGCGCGCCTCACGTTCTACGATGCAACCACACGGGTAGGCAGGAACCACAAGACAGTCGGCCGTTTCTCGGGAAGGACGCACTGATGAGCGAACAAGAAGTTGGTTCGGTGACGGGTCTACGCGACAAGGACTACAACCTGATCTGGTTCGTCGAAGCGTCACTGAGCAACGCGCTGCGTCTCGAGGGCTACATCTCCGACGCCGACATGGACGGCGACGCAGAGTTGGCCGACTTCTTCCGCCGCGCCCAGGCCGTGAGCCGGAAGGGCGGCGATCTGGGCAAGGCCATGCTCGCCGCCCGCCTCGGGAAGGACAAGAAGGAGCAGTAAGG
>NZ_JBHUSF010000206.1:0-15903 GCF_042673295.1 Rhodococcus sp. NPDC057014 | reverse complement strand
TCGGCGCCCTCGGCGAGGGCGGTGTTCTTGACCTCGTCGATGAGTTCGCCGACCGAGTCGAGGTACGCGGTGGTCGAGCCCATGGCGGCGACGTCCATGGCCCAGGTGGACGGAATCTCCTCGCCGCGGTTGCGGGCGAGGTAGATCTTGCCGCGGGCGACGGCGGTGTTTGCGATGTCGACGGACTCGACCCTCTCGCGGACCAGGCGCCGTCCGAACAGCGACGGGACCGGTTCTACGAGCTCGCCGAGGCATTCGACCAGGCCGCCATCGCACACACCCGCAACGAGCACCTCGCCCGCTCCATCGCCGAGCACCGGACCATGTGCCGGGCAATCCTCGCCGGCGACGGTGACGCCGCCGCCAACGCATGCACTGATCACCTCGCCGAAACCCAGCGGACGATCCGCGATGCCGTCATCAATCCCGTCGGATCAGGCGTGCCCGTCCAGTTGATCACTGCCTGAGCTATTCACAGGAGGGCGCGCGGTGCGCGTCCGCGGCGGACGAGGGAGTCGGCGTCGAGTCCTGCGTCTTGGTTGCCCGTGGTGTGTTGGTTCGCTGGTGCTGCCGGAGGCATGCCGAGCATCGCCGAACGCGCCCCGGCCGCCGCTACGGGCGGCTGTCGCCCAGATGAAGGGATACGAGCTCGGCGAGGTGGACGCCGACCTGGTCGAGTGGGCGCACCGACCGCGAGGAGATGGCGAGGATGGCGGCACCCTCGATTGCGCACACCACGGTGGTTGCGAGTGACCGGGCTGCAGCCTCGTCGACCCCCGTGCGCTCGAGTTGCTCGGCGAGAAGAGTCGCCCAGTTGTCGAATACCTCGGCGGCGACGGCGGGCGCCAACGGCGCCTCGGGGCCGCCGAGCGCGGCGGCGACGATCGGGCATCCGGCGGTGAAGTGACTGGCCTCCAGTGTGTCCTTCCACATCTGAATGAACGCCACGAGGCTGTCGACGGGACTGTCGGACGCGGCGAACTCGGCGATGATCGCACTCATCAGCTGGCCGGCCACCCGGGTGGATTCCTCGATGAGTTCTGCCTTCCCGCGGGGGAAGTTCTGGTAGACGGACCGCCGTGCGGTGTCGCTACGCGCCAGCAGTTCGGTGATTCCGGTGCCGGCGACGCCGCGCTCCCGCACGAGCGCGATCGTGCCGGCGATGAGCCGATCGCGGGGACTCGGTGTCATCGGCATCCCTCCTTGCGTTGAGCGAACAATCCTTGCGGTAGCACGATCATTCTACTATGGTTGCCTGAAACACGTAACTGGGGTTCACACCTACTTCATCGAAGGGTGTACCCGACCCACCCGGCGCCCTGTCGTGCGGCGGCACCAGATGGTCCGGCAGCTCCGAACTCGCGGATCTCGACCCGGGCTCGTCCACGGGTCCAGCCACGACGTTCCCGACTCGGCACACCGAACAGAAAGAACAGGTTGTCTCAGTGAATAGCCCAACGGTGCAGGAACATTCGACCGGCTCGACGAAGAGCACGAATCTCAGACTGTGGAATACGCTGCGACAGCTGCCCCTCGGTAAACAACTCTTCACCGCGGGTGTCTGCTTCAAGGCCCCTACTTCGGGACCATTCGTCCCGAAATCACGATCCTCGAGCCTGCGCGCTGCGAAGTGCGGGCCCCGAATCGACGCGGCTCACGCAACCATCTCGGAACATTCCATGCCATCGCTTCGTGAACATGGCCGAACTGGCGGCGGGCATGATGACCGACGTCACCGTTCCGGTCACGCACCGATGGATCCCCGTGGGCATGACCGTCGAATACCTGGCAAAAGCGGCCACCGACATGCGCGCCGTCGCGGCGATAGATGCGATTCCCGCATTCGGTGACGATCCGGTCGACCTGGAAGTCCCGGTCGAAGTACTCACGGCCGACGACACGGTCGCCGTACGCGCCCGCATCACCATGCGCGTCTCCCGCAAGAAACACGACTGACCCCCGAAACGTCGAGAGGAAGAGGTGATGACGATGTCGATGCCCGCACACGCACCTTCGCATCCCACCCCACCTTCGCCGCGGTGACCGCCGCTACCTTCCGCGCACTCCAGAGCGCACCGATTTCCGTCCGAATCACGTTCACCCGCAACCCCGCCGACCCACCTCGAGGATCCCGATGACCGACACCGCTCCACCCGACACGATCACGCTCGAACGCGACGGACACGTCCTCCTGATCGGCTTGAACCGACCCCACAAACGCAACGCGTTCAACCTCGCCATGCTCGGCGATCTGTCCCGTGCGTATGCCCTGCTCGAATCCGACCCCGAACTGCGCTGCGGCGTCCTGTTCGCCCACGGCGAGCACTTCACCGGCGGACTCGACCTCGTCGACGTCGCCCCGGCGATCGCGGCCGGTGAAACTCCGTACCCCGCCGACGGGCGCGACCCCTGGCGACTGGACGGCGACTGGACGACGCCGCTCGTCGCCGCAGCCCACGGCTGGGTCATGACCCTGGGCATCGAACTACTGCTCGCCGCCGACATCCGCGTCGCTGCGGCCGGCACCCGGTTCAGCCAACTCGAGGTCCGCCGCGGCATCTACCCGTTCGGCGGCGCCACCCTGCGCTTCCCCCGGGAAACCGGCTGGGGCAACGCCATGCGCTGGATGCTCACCGGCGACGAATTCGACGCCACCGAAGCCCACCGCATCGGCCTCGTCCAAGAGATCGCCGACAACCCCGTCGACCGGGCACGCCAGATCGCGCACACCATCGCCGACAAGGCGGCGCCTCTCGGAGTGGACGCCGTCCTCGCCAGCGCGCACCGCGCCCGCCGGCACGGCGACGACGCCGCAATCTCCCGACTGGGACCCGACGTCGCCCGCCTGTTCGGTTCCGCCGACGGTGCCGAAGGCATCCAGTCGTTGATCGAGCGACGCGACGCCGTCTTCACCGGACGCTGACCACACGGGGTCACCCGCCGACAGATCCACGAAGGGACTTCGCATGACACCATCGAAACGCTCGACGCATCGCACCGTGCACCCCGCCAGTACTGCCGAGGGCGTCGTGACGACGCGGTTCGTTCACGCCTCGGACGGGGTGCCGCTGGCGGTCCACGAACGCGGGAAACCTCACGCGCCGACGGTGTTGTGTGTGCACGGGTTTCCCGATGATCACCGGGTCTGGGACGGGGTGGCGGACGAACTCTCGTCAACGGTGCGTGTGGTGACCTTCGACGTACGGGGGTCGGGAGCGTCCGGGCGCCCTAGACGAATCCGGGACTACCGCCTCGACCAGCTGGCAGACGACATCGGCCGGGTCATCGACGCGGTTTCGCCGGGGCGGCCGGTGCATCTCGTCGGGCACGACTGGGGCTCGGTGCAGGCGTGGCATGCCGCCACCGATCCGGCGCAGCGCAATCGCATCGCGTCGCTGACCTCGATCTCCGGGCCGTGTCTCGATCACGTGCCCTACTGGATCCGGTCCCGACTTGCCGCAGGTCCCCGGGGATGGAAAGACCTTCTGGCGCAGTGGAAATCGCCGCTGTACATGGGGTTCTTCCAGATCCCCTTGGTCGCACCGCTGGCGTGCCGGCTGGGACTGGTCGACGCCACGATCGCGCTGGCCGGACACTTCGAAACAGGGGCCCGCCCCGCGGGCCTGCCGGCGCACCGCGCCCGCGACAACCGCGGCGCGCTGAGGATTTACACCGCGAACCTGCTCCCGCGCGTGCTCCGCCCGCAGCACCGCACCACCGAGGTGCCCGTTCAGGTGCTCGCTCCGCGCCGGGACATCTTCATCACCCCCGCGAGCCAGGTCGATATCGGTCGCTGGGCAATCAACTCACGGGTCCATTCCGTCGACGGCGGGCACTGGACACCCCTGTTCAACCCGACTGCGGTCGCCGACCACGTGCGGTCCTTCGTCTCAGAAGACGCCAACTCGATCGGAGAAGCACGATGACCACCCGACCCGAGGCCGACAAGGTCGCCCTCACCGCCCGGAACGTGTCCTGGGACTGGACCGGGCTGCCGATGCACTACTTCGACTCCAACCCGTTCGCAACGCATTTGGCGAACGGGATGAACATGCTCCTGCCCGAGGGAGAAGTGTTCTTCGTCGAGGTCTTCCAGAAGGCGCTGCCGTTGATTAAGGACGACGCCGTCCGTGCGGACGTGATCGGGTTCATCGGCCAGGAGGCCACCCACTCGTCGTCGCACCAATCGCTGCTCGAGCATCTGAAGGCAGAAGGACTCGACACGGATCCGTACGTCGCGCAGATCCAGTGGATGTTCCGCCGTCTGCTCGGCGACCGCGAGTTGACCGGCCGTAAAGCCCATTCCTGGCTGCTCGAGCGGGTCGCCGTCGTGGCCGCCCTCGAACACTTCACCTCGTATCTCGGGGACTGGGGGCTCAACGCGCGCGCCTGGGACGATGCCCTCGACCCGCAGGTGCTCGATCTGTTCCGCTGGCACCTGGCCGAGGAGGTCGAACACCGGCACGTGGCGTTCGACCTGTTCACCCACCTCGACGGCCGCTACCCGCGCAGGGTGCGCGCGTGGTTGATCGCCGCACCGTTTCTGGTGATCCTGTGGGCCCGCGGAATCCGTTACCTGATGTCCGTCGATCCCGAACTCGACGAGGCCGACCGGCGCATCCGGTTTCGTGCCGCTCGGCGGAGCTGGCGGAAAGGTCTGTTTCCGAGCCCGTGGAGCCTGGCACGGATGTTCGTCGAGTACTTCCGACCCCACTACCACCCCTCCCGGTACGGCTCGACCAGCCAGGCAGTCGCCTATCTCGCCTCCTCGCCGGCGGCTCGTGCCGCCGCCTGAGCACCATCGTCCGATCTGGAGTCCGCTCATGACCCGATTCAGTCCCCCACCCGTCCCCCCATCGCTGCGCCGGCCGAACAAGCCCGACCGGCTGATGTCCGGCCTACGCTTCGTGGTTCGTGGGTACGCCGCCGTGACCAGCCGGGTGCGGATCATCGACCCCACACCCGTCGATCGGATGCTGCGCCTCGTCGTGGCCGACACCAGCCTCGAGGCCGACGGGGTGCTGAGCCTGCGATTGGAATCCGCGGACCGCTCCGCCTTGCCGCAATGGCATCCGGGCGCCCACATCGACCTGACACTGCCCTCGGGGAAGGTCCGCCAGTACTCGCTGTGCGGCGATCCCACCGATCGGCGAAGCTATCGGATCGCGATTCGGCGCATCTCCGACGGCGGCGGCGCATCGATCGAGATCCACGACCGACTGCCCGTCGGCAGTCGAGTCACCGCGGCGGGTCCCCGTAACGCCTTCCCCTTCGCCTATCCGCACCTGGCACGGGCCGACCTCTCCCGGGTCGTGTTCGTCGCCGCAGGCATCGGGATCACCGCGATCCTGCCCATGGTGCGCGCGGCGGCGGCAGCGGGTGTCGATTGGCACCTGACCTACCTCGGCCGTGACACCGCGACCATGGCATTTCTCGACGAGATCGGCGAACTGGACTCCGATCGGGTCCGGATCCTCACCGGTCCGCGCCGCACGGTCGCCGAGCTGCTGGCACAGGCCGGTCCCCGCACGTCGGTCTATTTCTGCGGACCGCCCGGACTCCTTGCCGCCATCCACGCCGCATTCGACCACACCGGTGCCGCCGGACTGCATTTCGAAAGATTCAGCCCCGCACCGGTCGTCGGTGGTCGGCCGTTCGAGATTCGCCTGGCCCGCGCCACAGAGTTCGTCCACGTCCCCGCGGACACATCGGCCCTCGCCGCCGTCCAAGAAGTGCAGCCCGACGTGCCGTACTCGTGCCGGCAAGGATTCTGCGGCACATGCCGAGTGCGGGTCGTCTCCGGTGACGTCGAGCGCCGCGGACGATCGGCGTTCCTCGACGAACCAGACACCATGCTGCTCTGCACCGACCGCGCGAAATCGGACGGCCTCACCATCGACGTGTGAAGGCGCCCGTGGCCGCGGATTCCGGGCGCTCATACAGACAGAAGCCGGAAATCTAGCCGACACGCGCACAGGCCACTTCGGGTCGCTGCAGGGTTCTGCGACCGTTCTCGATGGCGGACACGGTGCAGATCCCCAGCGAACCCCTGCGGTCGAACATGGTTGCCGATCCCACCGCGACTCCGTTGCACGCGCGGTGGCTGTCGGCTTCCAGTCCGAGTTCGCTCCCCTCCGGCAGCCTGGTCAGCGCCAGAGTGACGTCACCGTTGATGTAGCCGATGCCGTCGGTACCCATATTGGTCACCAGGTTGGTCAGGTCGGCGACCATTGCCGCACGCACGAACGGGGTGGTCGCTTCTCCTTCGATCACCGACCACTCTGTCGTCCAGATCCGTTTCCGATCGGAGGTTCGCCAGGCCGGTCCGCCCTGCGGCAACGGCCCCCACTCGGCGTTCTCCCCACTGGTGCCGATCAGCCGCTCACCGGGATGTTCGGCCGGCGAGGGAGGCTGCGGGACGCGGGGGTCGACCCAGTGGTCTCCCGTTGCGTTCGCCGATCTCCGGTAGGAGACGACCGTGGCCCTGGCCACGGACTCACCCGACTGAATCAGCTCGGATTCGACGAGTCGAATTCGGTTCCCCCACCGAATGATCCGGGAACGCACATCCGTCCTGCACATCCTCACCGGACGGAACAGGTCCGCAGTCAGTCGGGCGGGAAAGAACTTGTCGTCCCCGTACCGTCCGTCGAGCACGTGAGCAAGCAAACCCAGCGCCGCGGGACCGGCCACCATGTCCGCCGACCATCCGCTGACGGCGGCCGCCATCGGTTCGTACCCCGAACCCTCACGGGCGAAATAGGGTTGAGCGGGGTTTGTCGGACGCTTCGTCTCCCACTCCGCGTCAGGATGAACTCCGGCTGTCATCTCATCTCCACAGCGTGGCGGCGTCGACGGCTTCGGCGGCCGGGGCGTCCGGGAGACCGGGCTCGCTGCGGGAGAAGCGCGGCGCGGGCCGGTGCTGGGTGACTCCGTCCAGTTCGACGAGGGAGCCACGGGCTGCGATGTGCGGGTTCTGCGGCGCTTCGGCGAAGGTCAGCACCGGTGTGGTGCAGGCGTCGGTGCCGTCGAAGATCGCCGCCCACTCGTCGCGGGTCCTGGTGAGGAACACCTCGGTGAACTGTTTCTGCACCTGCGGCCAGCCGCTCCGGTCGTTTTGGGCCGGCAGGTCGGCCGGGTCGAGACCCAGTCCCGCCAGCAGCAGTGCGTAAAACTGCGGTTCCACCGCACCGACGGCCATGTACCGGCCGTCGGCGGTCTCGTAGGTGTCGTAGTACGGTGCGCCGGTGTCGAGCATGTTCACCCCGCGCTCGTCCGACCACCGGCCCGTGCCGCGGAAGCTCCACATCATGTGCGACAGCGCCAGGGTGCCGTCCACCATGGCCGCGTCGACGACCTGGCCCTTGCCCGACGTGTGCCGTTCGATCAGTGCGGCGAGGATGCCGAACACGAGGAACATCGAGCCGCCGCCGAAGTCGCCGACCATGTTCAGCGGCGGCACCGGGCGCTCCCCCTTCCTGCCGATCGCGTGCAGCACGCCGGTCAGCGAGATGTAGTTGATGTCGTGGCCGGCCGTCTGGGCGAGTGGTCCTTCCTGTCCCCAGCCGGTCATCCGGCCGTAGATGAGGCGCGGATTGTGCGCCAGCGCGACGTCCGGTCCCAGACCCAGGCGCTCGGCGACGCCGGGGCGGAAGCCCTCGATGACCACGTCTGCCCGTTCGACAAGGCCGAGGACGAGCTCGATGTCGGCAGGATCCTTGAGATTCGCTTCGACGACGCGGCGGCCGCGCTGGGTCTGGTCCCGGGTCTGCCCGGCCGTCGGCAGCAGGCCGGCCCGCTGAACGCGGACCACGTCGGCGCCGAGGTCGGCGAGCAACGTCGCAGCGTGCGGTCCGGGACCGATGCCGGCGAGTTCGACGATGCGGACACCGGTGAGGGGCCCGGTGCCGGTGGTGGTCACCATGGATTCTTCCGCTGCTTCTGTGCGATGGAACATGTTGTGACGGGCAATGTTCAGCGGGCTTCGGCGAGTTGCGTCGTAGACAGCAGGGTGGGCAGTGCCCGGGCGAGGTTGCGCTCGTGGATCTGGGATGCGCCCTCGTAGATGCGTAACGCCCGCACGTCACGCCACATGCGCGGCACCGGGTGTTCGCCCACGATGCCGGCCCCGCCGAGCACCTGGACCGCCCGGTCGGCCACGACGGACGCCATCTCGGTGCAATAGAGTTTGGCCGCCGAAATGCGGTGCCGCGGCGGGGTTCCGGCATCGAATTCCCGGGCGCAGTCCAGGATCATCGACCGTCCCGCCTCGAGCTCTGCGTAGCTGCGACCGAGCATGGCCTGGACCGCGCCGAACTCGGCCAGGGGTTGCCCGAATTGCTCCCGCCCGCCGGCGTACCGCGCGGCCTCGGCGAGCAAGCGCGTGGCCTGACCGACGGCGGTGGCCGCGACGTGGGTGCGTGCCTGGTTGATGCCCCGCATGGCGTGCGTCATTCCCAGGCCCTCCACCCCTCCGATCAGCCGGTCTGCGTCTACTCGCACCCCACGCAGGCCGACCTCGGCGACGGGCCCCTCGGCATGACCGTTCATCACCTCGGGCAACCGGATCTGCACGCCGGGAGTGTCCCGATCCACCAGGAACGACGAGACACCGCCGTCCTCGGTGCGGGCGAACACCACCAGCACGTCCGCCCACCCGCCGTTGGTGATGTAGCGCTTCTCCCCGTCGATGACGTAGCCATCCCCGGTCCGAGTCGCGGTGGCCCGCACCGCCGACGCGTCGCTCCCGGCATGCTCCTCGGTGAGCGCGAACGCCATCACGCACTCCCCTGCCGCCATCGCGGGGAGGTACGTCTCGCGCTGGGCGGCGGTGCCGTACTCGAGCAGGATCTGCGAGGCCAGCCCGATGCTCGTCGAGAACCGCGACCGATACACCGCCGACGACCGGGTGAACTCGAACGTCAGGAGTACCTGCTGCTCGACCGTCCACCCCAGACCGCCGACGCTGGTGGGCAGGGTGATGCCGAACAGACCGAGCTCGGCCATCCGCCGGACGAGGTCCGCCGGCACCGCAGCGGCGGCGACCATCTCGTTCTCCCGCGGGATCAGTTCGTCGTCGGTGAAGTCGCGAATCACCTGCCGGTACGTCTCGAAGTCGAGGGTGCGGACCCGGGGATCGATCACGTGAATACTCCTAGGGGTGGTGGCGGAAGCTCCTGCGGAACTCGGTCAGAACCCGGCCGACTTGGCGATGATCGTCTTCATGACCTCGCTGGTGCCGCCGTAGATCCGCGAGACGCGGGTGTCCGCGTACAGCCGGGCGATGGGGTACTCGAGCATGTAGCCGTAGCCGCCGTGCAACTGCAGGCACTTGTCGATGATCTCGCCGGCGTTCTCGGTGCAGAACAGCTTCGCCTTGGCGGCATCGGCGACGCTCAGATCGCCGGTCTCGTGCAGCTCGATGGCCCGGTCCACCATGGCCTGCGCGGCCTCCACCTTGGCGATGCACTCGGCGATGACGAATTTGGTGTTCTGGAAGTCGGCGACGGGCTTGCCGAACACCCGGCGGTCCCGCACGTAGTCGGAGGCGAACGCGATGGCGCCGGTGGCGGCGGCGGTCGTGGTGACCGCGATCATCAGGCGTTCCTGCGGAAGGTTGTTGGCCAGGTAGCCGAACGCCGCGCCCTCTTCGCCGAGGAGATCCTCGGCGGGCACCCGCACGTCGGTGAAGGACAGCTCGGCGGTGTCGGATACGCGCATGCCGATCTTCTCGAGCTTGCGGCCCACCTCGTAGCCCTCGCTGGTGGTGTCCACGGCGAGGATGCTGAGGCCGGCGCGGCGGTTCTCCTCGGTGGCCGGGGAGGTGCGGCAGACGACGAGGACGCGGTCGGCCTGAACGCCGCCGGTGATGAAGGTCTTGGCACCGTTGAGGATGTAGTGCGTGCCGTCCTCCGAGAGCCGGGCGGTGGTCTTGATGCCGGCGAGGTCCGAGCCGGTGCCGGGCTCCGTCATCGCGATGGCGGTCATCATGTCTCCGCTGACGAACCCGGGCAGCCAGCGCCGCTTCTGCTCCTCGGTGCCGTAGGCGAGCAGGTACGGCAGCACCAGACCGGTGTGCACGCCGAACGCACCGAAACTGACTGCGGCACGGGCCGTCTCCTCGGTGAGCACCGCCTGGTACTTGAAGCTGGTCTCGCCGGCCCCACCGTACGACTCGGGCACGGTCATCCCGAGGACGCCCAGCTTGCCGAGCTGACGGTAGAAGTCGCGCGGCACCATGCCGTCGCGCTCCCAGTCGGCGAAGTTCGGGGTGACCTCCGACTCGATGAAGTCACGGATGACTTTTCGGAAGTCTTCATGTTCCTGGTTGAACACGATGCGCTGCATGACGTTTCCTTCTTTCTGAGACGTGATTTCGGGGGTTGCCGGGGAATGAGTAGGAGGGTCAGCCGAGGATTCGGGCCCGGTCCCGGACCGAGTTGACGGTGAGGAGGGCAATCACCGCGCCGATGACGGCGGCGACGCCGAAGATCTGGAAAGCCGAGGCGTAACCGTCGGCGGGGGTGGCGGCGCTGTCGACGATGACGCCGGTGAGGTACGGGGCGATGAGGCCGCCGGTGGCCATCATCGCCATGAACACACCCAGCACGCCGGCCATCTGCTGCGGTGGGCAGATCTCGGAGATCGCGGCGTTGAACAGCGGGATGATGACGGTGCCGACGCCGTAGCCGATCGAGACGACCAGCACCGCGACGATGGGCGTCTGGATGTACGGCATGGTGATCAGAGCGGCACCGCACAGCAGCAGCGCGATTCCGGGCACGATGCCGCGCAGCACGCGGGAGCTGGCGCCGCGCACCAGCAGCCGGTCGCTGATCGAGGTGCACAGGAACATGAAGAACAGCCCTGCGATGCTGGGGATCCCGAACATGGTGCCGGCCTGCACTCGCGAATAGCCCAGGCCCACTTCGAAGTAGGACGGCAGCCACGTCAGCACGACGGTGACGAGAGCGTACATGGTGAAGACCGCGGCGAGGGCACCGAGGAACGTGGGCGTCCGCAGGATCCTGGACCACGGCACCTCGGGGCCGGCTGCTGCGAGAGCGGCCTCGGCAGTGGTCGCATTCTTGGCGGGCCGCTTGCCGTAGGGGCCTCCCCGCCACGTCGCGAGCCACACCACGGACCAGACCACGCTGACCATGGCGAGGATGAGGAATGTGGACCGCCATCCCCAGTTCGCGACAGCCAGGGCCATCAGTGGAGCCACCAGGATCTTGGCGATCGACGCACCGGACGCCAGGAAAGCGCCCGGCAGCCCGCGCTTCTCCGCAGGATGCCAGGAATAGGCGCCGGTATGGATCAGCGCCCCCGACGGTCCCTCGAAGAATCCCAGCGCCATCCGGGTGATCAGCAGCATCGCGAAGCCCGCGACGACCACCAGCGGCACCATCGACGCGGCCCAGGCCAGGCACAACAGCAGTAGCAGCCATCGCAGCGACATCCACTTGTGCAGCACCCCGGCGAAGAAGCCTCCGACGGTGAATGCCAGGAAGAAGGCGCTGCCGACGAGCCCGATCTGCGCGGACGTCAGCCCGAACTCCCTGGCCAGCGGCTGGGCCACCAGACCGAAGACGGCCTTGTCGGCCCAGTTGACGACGACCAGGAGCACCAGAATTCCGGTGAGGCCCCAGGCCTGCACGCGGGACTCCCCTCCTACTTCGATCGACGCAACAGGGGAAACGTCCTGCTTGCTCGATGTCATTCTCATCGATCCTCTCGGGCAATGGCGCCGACTGTGCGGCGCGGAGACACGGGGACTGGGAGCGAACTGTGACGTGCACCACCCCTGTGTCAATAAGTAAATCATCATCCGGTTTATGAGCGCAAGGGCTCATCCGAAGATCCAGAACTCGCCGACTCTCGTCGCCGTTCAGGCGCACTATCTGCAGCTATTGATCCCGCGACCATGGTGGACAGAATCCACGCGGTGGTGTTAAGTAAATATTGATTCGATCAGAAAGGAGTCAGATGTGACTCGCAAGGTCCACGTCGCCGGAGTCGGGATGATCCCGTTCACCAAGCCCGGCAAGAGCGAGAACTACAACGTCATGGGAGAGACCGCCGCCCGCGCGGCACTGCGTGACGCCGGCATCGAGTACTCCCTCGTCGAGCAGGCGTACGCCGGGTACGTGTACGGCGACTCCACGGCCGGTCAGGCCGCGCTGTACGGGCTCGGGCTGACCGGAATCCCGGTCTTCAACGTCAACAACAACTGCGCCACCGGTTCGTCGGCGCTCTACCTGGCCCGGCAGGCCGTCGCGAGCGGTGCCGTCGAGTGTGCACTGGCCGTCGGGTTCGAACAGATGAAACCCGGTGCGCTCAAGCGAGTCTGGGACGACCGCCCGGCGCCGATGTTCCGATTCGACGACCTGATGACGGAACTTCAGGGCGTCGACGAGACGTCTCCGCGCGCGGCCCAGTTGTTCGGCGGCGCAGGCGTTTCCCACATGCAGAAGTACGGCACGAAACCGGAGACGTTCGCCAAGATCTCGGTCAAGGCCCGCAAGCACGCGGCCAACAATCCCAATGCCGTCTTCCGCGACCTGCTCACCGAGGAGCAGGTGCTCGAATCCCCGCACATCTTCGGCCCCCTCACCCGATACCAGTGCTGCCCACCCACCTGCGGCGCCGCCGCTGCCGTGGTGTGCAGCGAGGAGTTCGCCCGCAAGCACGGACTGGCCGCGGACGTGGTCATCGAGGCCCAGGCCCTCACGACCGACACCCCGAGCACGTTCGAGGACCGCGACATGATGAAGGTCGTGGGTTACGACATGACCGCAGCGGCCGCCGCGCAGGTCTACGAGGCCGCGGGCATCGGCCCCGAGGACGTACAGGTGGTCGAGCTGCACGACTGCTTCTCCGCCAACGAACTCATCACCTACGAGGGGCTGGGACTGACCCCCGAGGGCACCGCCGAGAAGTTCATCCTCGACGGCGACAACACCTACGGCGGCCGCGTGGTCACCAACCCGTCGGGTGGTCTGCTCTCCAAGGGGCACCCGCTCGGCGCCACCGGACTGGCCCAGTGTGCCGAACTCGTGTGGCAACTCCGCGGTCAGGCCGGCTCGCGTCAGGTGGAGGGCGCACGAATCGCGTTGCAGCACAACCTGGGACTCGGTGGCGCCTGCGTGGTCAGCATCTTCAGGAAGGTGGGCTGACATGGCACTCGATCCGGCCGTCATCGGCAAGGTGATTCCCGGTCACCAGGTGACCGTCGAGCGCGGGCGTCTGCGCTTCTTCGCGCAGTCCATCGGCGAGAGCAACCCGATCTACTTCGACGCCGAGGCCGCCAAGGTGGCCGGGCACCGCGACGTACTGGTGCCGCCGACGTTCCTGTTCTGTCTGGACATGGAGAAGCCGGACCCCTTCGCCCTCGTCCGCGAACTCGGGATCGACATGCGGTACGTCCTGCACGGTGAGCAGGCGTTCACGTACCACTCGCCGGCGTACGCCGGCGACACGCTGGCCTACAACGGCACCGTCACCGACGTGTACTCGAAGAAGAACGGTGCGTTGGACTTCCTCGTCCGGACGGTCGACGTCACCCGTGACGGCGAGCCGATCGCCCGCCTCACCAACACTCTCGTCGTCCGAAACCCGAAGGCGTGACAATGAAAACAGGCGATTCCCTCCCGGAACTGCGACTCGACGGCATCAGCCGCACCACGCTGGCGCTCTACGCGGGTGCGTCCGGCGACCACAATCCGATGCACATCGATCTCGACGTCGCGCGCTCCGGCGGCATGGACGACGTGTTCGCCCACGGCATGCTGTCGATGGCCTACCTCGGCCGCTTGCTGACCAATTACGTTCCTCAGGAACGAATCTGCTCCTACGGCGTGCGATTCGCCGCCATCACCCCGCTGCACGCGAAGCCGACCTGCAGCGGAACCGTGACCAAGGTCGAGGACGGCCTGGCACATCTCGACCTCACCGTCACCCTGGCCGACGGAACGGTCACCCTCCGCGGTGACGCCGTCGTCGCCGCCTGAACTGCACCCACCATCGAAAGGACACCCGCCATGGGCAAGCTCGACAACAGGACCGCCATCGTCACCGGATCCGGCCGCGGCATCGGCCGCGCCATCGCCGTGAAGTTCGCGGCCGAGGGCGCGAGTGTCGTGGTCAACGACCTCGACCCGGGGCCCGCCAAGGAGACGGTCGAGGAGATCGTCGCGGCCGGCGGTAGGGCCGTCGCGTGCATCGGCTCCGTCACCGAGGAGGGCTTCGCGGACCGCTTCGTCGCCACTGCAGTCGACACCTTCGGCGGCCTTGACATCATCGTCAACAATGCCGGCTTCACCTGGGACAACGTCATCCAGAAGATGACCGACGAGCAGTGGGACACCATCCTGGATCTGCATCTGAAGGCTCCCTTCCGGATCCTGCGCGCGGCGCAGCCGTACATCAAGGCGAACCCGACCGACCATCACCGCAAGGTCGTCAACATCTCGTCCAACGCCGGTGTGGTCGGCAACGCCGGCCAGTCGAATTACGCGGCGGCCAAAGCGGGCATCATCGGACTGACCAAGTCCCTTGCCCGTGAGTGGGGCCGCTACGACGTCAACGTCAACGCAGTCGCCTACGGCCTGATCAACACTCGTCTGACGGAGGCGTCGGCCGACGGCAACTCCACCATCGACGTCGAGGGCAGGGAGATCAAGGTCGGCGTCAACCCGCAGTTGCTCGCCGCAGCCGAGCGGTCCATCCCGCTGGGCCGGGCGGGTCGTCCCGACGAAGCCGCCGGTGCGGTGTTCGCCCTGTGCCTGCCCGAAACCGACTACGTCAGCGGCCAGTGCCTGGTCTGCGACGGCGGCAGCCGCTAACTATCCCGACAGGAGTGGTCCCATGTACTTGACTCAGTCACTGCATCGCGCGGTGCAGCAACGCCCCAACCAGCTCATGACCGTGTGCGGGGACCGCGTCCACACCAGCGCCGAGACCGGAGACAGAGTCGCTCGCCTCGCGGGCGCCCTGCTCGGTCTCGGCGTGGGGGTCGGCGACCGCGTCGGCATGCTGTCGCTCAATTCCGACCGGTACCACGAGTACTTCTTCGCCACCTGGTGGATCGGGGGCGTGGTCAACCCGCTCAACACCCGCTGGAGCGCCGCCGAGATCGCATTCGCTCTGGAGGACTCGCAGACGACGGTGCTGCTGGTCGACGACACGTTCGTCCCGCTGTTGGACGAGGTGCGCGCATTCTTCCCGTCGCTGCGGGCCGTGGTGCACTGCGGTGACCGGCCCACACCGGACGGGCTTCTCGGGTACGAGGACCTGATCGCCACCACCGAAGCCGTGGAGGACCTGCGCGTCGGCGGGGACACGCTGGCGGGGATCTTCTACACCGGTGGCACCAGCGGCCGGCCCAAGGGCGTGATGCTCACGCACGCCAACCTGATGACCTCGAGCCTCGGCTCGCTGGCCGCCAACCACACCGCCGTCGCGGGCGGCCGGGTACTGCTGTCCGCACCGATGTTCCACCTCGCTGCGCTCGCCAACTGGAACGGCCAGAACATCGTCGGCGGCATCCTGGTGACGTTGCCGTCGTTCGAACCGGCCGCGGCACTGCGACTGATCGAGGAGCAGCGGATCAACTCGATGCTGTTGGTACCGACCATGATCCAGATGCTGCTGCGTCACCCCGACCGCGAGATCCGGGATCTGTCCAGCATCACCGGGATTCAGTACGGCGCGTCCCCCATCTCCGAGACCCTGCTGCGCGAAGCCCAGCGGGCCTTCCCGAGAGCCGATTTCGTGCAGGGTTACGGAATGACCGAGGCCGGCCCCGGACTCACCTCGCTCAGCGCCGACGACCACCGCGCGGCCGGCCGCCTCAATTCGGCGGGCCGGCCGATGGGACACGTCGAAGTGCGGGTCGTCGAC
>NZ_JBHUSF010000205.1:0-16033 GCF_042673295.1 Rhodococcus sp. NPDC057014 | reverse complement strand
CGCCGTCCACCCGGATCCAGTCGCCCTTCCTGCCTGCGAAGTAGATGAAGCCGGCCTCGTCGACGTACCCGAGGTCGCCCGTCCAGTACCAGCCGTGCCTGATCCGGTCGGCGATCGCGTCCTCGTTCTTGTAGTAACCCTCGAACCGTGCCGCGCCCGCCTTGTCGACCATCTCGCCGATCGCCTCGTCCGGGTTGAGCACCCGGCCGTGCTCGTCGATCCGCGCCCGGGCCCTCTCCGCAAGCGTGTCGGGGTCGACGATGACGATGTTCTCGTTCGCGGGCCTGCCGAGCGCGCCCTCGGGGGCGTGGGGGTCGAGCGTCACCGAACCGGCGCCCTCGCTCGAGCCGTATCCCTCGTACAGTTCGGCGCCGAACCGGCGGACGAATTCGGTCTTGTCCTCCGGGGACGCCTCGGTCCCGAAACCGCGGACGAGCGTGTTGTCCCGGTCGTCGGGCTGCTCGGGTGTGGCCATCAGATACGCCAGCGCCTTGCCGACGTAGGTGAAGAACGTGGCACCGAAGAACCGGACGTCGGGCAGGAATCCGGACGCGGAGAACTTGCGCGGCAGGCAGACGGTGGCGCCGATGGCGAGCGCGGGCGCCCACAGCGCCATCAGCGCGTTGCCGTGGAACAGCGGCATGCAGCAGTAGTCGACGTCCTCGCGCACGTGCCCATACTTGGCGATGTTCGCGTACGCCAGCCGGGCGAGGCGGCCCTGGCTGCACCGCACCGCCTTCGACGTGCCGGTGGTGCCGGACGTGAAGAGCAGCAGGAACAGCGTCGACGGGTCGACCCCCGGACCCTCGGCCGGACTCTCCACGGCACGGGCCGCGACGAGGTCGCTGTAGGCCGGATCGTCGACCAGCAGGAACCGGTCCTCGGACAGCCCGAGGTCGAGACCCGCCAGCTGCGCCCTCCCCGCGGTGTCCGTGACGATCAGCTGGCAGTCGACGTACCGGATCTCCGCCGCGAGTTCCGCCCCCCGGCGGGTCGGATTGATGCCGACGACGGTGGCGCCTGCGAGCGCCGCGCCGCCCAGCCAGAACAGAAACTCGGGGGTGTTATCCAGCAGGACACCGACGTGGAACGGTCCGTCGCGGCGCAGCGAGGACGCGACGGCCCCGCGGGCCGCGCTCTCGCGCACCACCTGGTCCCACGTCCAATCCTGTTCCCGGGTGCGGATTCCCAGCCTGTCGTCGCCCAGCCGGTCGAGCAGCATGCGGGCGATCGTGGTGCGTTCCAACTCCAGCTCTCCTGTCGACACGGTGGTCACGTTCACGGCACGCGGAGCACGCAGTGGGTGCCACCGTAGATCGCCGTCATGCACTTGTTGCAGTGAATGCACAGTCCGGGGTTGTGGGTCTCGTCCGTGATCCGGTTGACGAGATCGGGTTCGCGCAGCAGTGCCCGGGCGACGGCCACGAACTGGAAGCCTTCCTCCATCGCCAGGTCCATGGTCGCCTTGCCGGTGATGCCGCCGAGCAGGACGAGCGGCATCGTCACGGCGGCCCTGATCTGGCGGGCGTCCTCGAGCAGGTAGGCGTCGCGGTAGGGGTATTCCTTCAGGAAGTGTTTGCCGACCAACCGGATTCCCAGTTTCGTCGGCTGCGGCATAACCGCGGCGAACTCACGGAGCGGCGCGTCGCCCTTGAACAGGTACATCGGATTCAGCAGCGAACTGCCCGCGGTCAGCTCGAGCGCGTCCAGCGAACCGTCCCGTTCGAGCCATTGCGCCACCTGGATGGACTCGTCCACCCAGAAGCCTCCGGGCACACCGTCGTCCATGTTCAGCTTGGCGAGGATCGCGATCCTGTCCCCCACCGCGTCGCGCACGGCCCGGGCGGTCTCGAGCGCGAACCGGGCGCGGTTCGCCAGGGATCCGCCGTACTCGTCGGTGCGCTTGTTGACCTTCGGGCTGAGGAAGGAGCTGATCAGGTAGTTGTGGCCGAAATGGATCTCCACGGCGTCGAATCCCGCCTCCACCGCGCGGCGGGCCGCGTTCGCGTGCGCCTCGACGATCCGGGTGATATCGGCCGTCGACGCCGGCGTGGAGAAGTTCTGCGTGGTCATCCGGAAGGCACGGGACGGGCCCAACGCGGGGTACCCGATGTATTTCGCGGCCGCGACCGGTCCCGCGTGACCGATCTGCGCGGACACGGCCGCGCCCTCGGCGTGGATGGCGTCGGTCAGCTTCCGCAGGCCCGGCATCGTCTCGTCGGTCCACTGGATCTGGCCGGGCGACGTCCGTCCGTCCGGGGCGACCGCGCAGTACGCGACGGTCGTCATGCCGACGCCTCCGGCGGCGGGCCGCCGGTGGAATTCGATGAGTTCGTCGGTGACTTGACCCTTCGGTGTCAGGCCCTCGAACGTCGCCGCCTTGATCACACGATTGCGCAGAGTGATCGGTCCGAGCTTGGCGGGGGCGAGCGGATCGACCTTCACGGTGGGCGGGTCGAGATCTATCGTCATATGAGTTCCTCCAGCTGCGATTCGCTGTCGAACGTAACGGCGCCGGGACGGCACGGATCGCGGCAGTCTCGCTGAGTGGTAACCACGTCCGGGCGCCCGTCACGGCGTGCCATCTTGTGTCGGTACGAGTGCCCGAGGACGAAAGGTCGACCCGATGACTGCCCCTACAGATCCACAGTTGCACCTGGATCAGGTGATGTCGCGTCTCACCGGACCCGGTGGACGGTTCGAGCTCGTCGAGGAACCGGTGCTCGGCACCCGGATGCCGGTGATGAAGAACCGTGGACGCTCGGTGGGCGAACTCCTCACCACGTCACTGAGGTGGGGCGACCGCGACTACCTCGTGACCGCCGAGCGCCGGATGTCCTACACCGAGCACGCCGCCGCGGTCGCGGCCCTGGCCACAGCGCTGCGCGAGGACCACGGCGTCGGCAAGGGTGACCGGGTGGCGATCCTCGCCGCGAACACCCCCGAGTGGGTGGTCGCGTTCTGGGCCACCCAGGTGCTCGGCGCCATCAGCGTCGGATTGAACGGCTGGTGGGTTCCACGGGAGGTCGAGTACGGGCTGACACACAGTCGCCCCACCGTGGTGATCGCCGACGCGAAACGCGCCGCGACGCTCGCCGCGGTCGGCACCGCTGTCCCCGTCCTCACGATGGAGGACGATCTGCCCGGAATCTTCGCGCGCTACGCGGGCTCCCCCATGCCGCACACGGACGTCGACGAGGACGATCCCGCCGCCATCCTCTACACCAGCGGCACGAGCGGCAGGCCCAAGGGGGCGCTGCACTCGCAGCGCAACATCCTGGCCGTCGTCGACTACCACCGCTTCAGCGACGCCGTGGTCGGGGAATTCAGTGGACGGCCCGTCGATCCGGCGGTGCCGAGCCCGCTCCGCTACCTTCTGACGTCGCCCCTGTTCCACATCGCGAGCCTGCACAATCTGGTGATTCCGCGGCTGGCGACGGGCGGGGCGGTCGTCATGCACCAGGGTGGATTCGACGTCGACGCCGTGCTCCGTCTCGTCGAGCGGGAACGCGTCACCAACTGGGGTGCGGTGCCCACCATGGCGTCCCGCCTGGTGGAGCACGAGAACCTGGGCAGGTACGACCTGTCGTCGCTCACGTCGTTCTCACTGGCCTCCGCGCCGTCGTCGGTCGCGTTCCAGGGACGTCTGCGCGAGAGGGTGCCGTTCGCGCGCAACGCGCTCGTCGACAGCTACGGGCTCACCGAGTGCAGTACCGCGATCGCCGTGGCCACCGCCCCCGAACTCGAGCAGTTCCCGGGCACCCTGGGGCGCCCGATCATCACCGTGAGCATGGAGATCCGCGACCCGTTTGGAGAGTGGCTGCCCGACGGCGTCGAGGGTGAGGTGTGCGTGCGCAGCCCGTTCGTGATGCTCGGCTACTGGGAGGACGAGGCCGCCACCGCCGCCGCGATCGCCCCGGGCCGGTGGCTCCGGACCGGCGACTTCGGGATCGTCGAGAACGGCCGGCTCCGGCTGACCGGACGTCGCTCGGATCTGATCCTGCGCGGCGGCGAAAACGTGTATCCCATCGAGATCGAGCAGTGCCTCGACGAGCACCCCGACGTGCTCGAGTGCGCCGTGATCGGGACACCCCACGAGGATCTGGGGCAGGAGGTGGCCGCCGTGGTGGTGTTGCGACCGGGTGCCGCGACCACCGAGGCGGAACTGCGGGACTACGCCGCCGATCGGCTGTCGTATTTCAAGGTCCCGACCCGCTGGCGGATCACCACGGACCTGCTGCCCCGCAACGCGACCGGCAAGATGATCCGCCGCGACATCACCGTCTGACAGCCGAATGCCGCGGGGGTGCAGTCGAACTGCACCCGCGCGGCATTCGGGCGAGGAAGGACGGGGCGAACGTCAGCGGATGAGGTTGCCGAGATCGACGGGGATCTGCGCCCCGGTGATGTACTTCGCTTCATCGGAACACACCCAGGCGACGACGGCGGCGACGTCTTCCGGCTGGGTGATGGTGTAGGGCAGCGTGTTCTGGTAGATCGAGCCGAGAGTCGACGCGTACTTCGTGATGAGCGGGTACAGGTCGCGCATCTTCATGCCGGTGTCGACCCCCGCCGGGTGCACGGTGTTGACGCGGATGCGGTGCTCGCCGAGTTCGTTCGCCATCGTCTTGGCGAGCCCGGTGATGCCGTGCTTGGTGGCGACGTAGTGCCCGGTGAACGGGGTGCCCTTCAACCCGGACACCGAACTGGTGAAGACGACGGCGCCGCCCTCACCCTGTTCGATCAGGTACGGAATCGCCGCCTTCGCGGTGTGGAATGTTCCCGTGAGGTTGACGTCGACCGTCTCCTGCCACTGCTCGGCGGTGATCTCCCACGACAGCGCCCCCGAGCAGATGCCCGCGTTCGCGATCACGACGTCGAGGCGGCCCAACCGGCCGATGCCGTCGGCCAGTGCCCGCGAGAGGCCGTCGAAGTCGCGCACGTCGGCGGTGGCCGCGACGATCCTCCGCCCCGTCGACTCGACCAGCCGAACCGTCTCGGCCAGGTCGTCCCGGGTGGCGCCGGGATAGGGCGTGGACGCGAATTCGGTGCAGGCATCGATCGCGATGACGTCGGCGCCCTCGGACGCGAACCGCACGGCTTCGGCGCGACCCTGCCCGCGTGCGGCGCCGGTGACGAAGACGACCTTGTTCTCGAAACGCTGCGGTGACGTCACGGTCTGCTCCTCATACGGGGTCATCGTGGGCGGGGCACGGTCTTGTCGACGAACAGACCCTCGACGGAGACGCACACCTGGCCGTCCGCGGTCCGGATGTCGCCGGCGGTGGTGATCTTGCGGCCGTCGACCGAGATCAGCTTCCCGGTCAGGGTGAGCGGTTCGAACAGCGGCGTCGGGCGGTGGTAGCGGGTGCTCAACTGCGCTGTCATGCCTGCCTTTCCAGCCCAGGCGTTGGCGACGCCGAGGACGTGGTCGAGCAGGAGCGCGGACACGCCGCCGTGGACGTGCCCGGGCGGCCCCTGGTACGGGATCGCCAATGTGACCGTCCCCTGTACCGATCCATCGGACAGTCCCTCGAGAACGAGGGGCGGTGCGAGTGCGTTCTCGGGTCCGGTGACGGGATCGTGCCGGGTGACGCCCTCGCCGTTCCACATGTCGATCAGCCGCTCGGCGACGGCAGGCGCGTGCTCCTCGAGGTGCTCGGCGATGCTGTTCAACTCCTCCGCGACGCGCTCGAGGTTGGCGTTGCCGCGGTCGGTGCGCAGCAACGCGTCGACCACCCGCCGGGCGGCCCCGGTCGCCCGGTCGACGGCCGAACCGTCCGGTGGCGACGTCAGCACCGTTCCCGGCGCACTGTTCTCGAACGTGGGGTGCGTTCCGACGCTCATCCTGTCACCTCCATCGTCGCCTGGGTCAGCACCGGCTGCCCGGCCCGGTCGGGACACGTCGCGCGGAGGGTGAGCCGGTCGCCCTCCTGCCAGACCGCCGTCTCGACGGTGTCGCCGGGGTACACCGAGCCCGCGAACCGCACCGCGTAGTGGCGCAGTCGCGTGGGATCGCCGTCCAGCATTCCGTCGACGACGGCCTTGCACACCACACCGTACGACGCGAGCCCGTGCAGGATCGGCCTTTCGAACCCGGCCGCGGCGGCGAACTCGGGGTCCGCGTGCAGCGGGTTGAGGTCGCCGCTGAGCCGGTACAGCAGCGCCTGCGCCGTCCCGGTGCGGGACACGAGCACCGTGTCGGGCTCCCGTTCGGGGATCGTGGCCACCGACTCGGGTCCCGGGGAGCCGCCGAACCCGCCCTCATCACGGGCCCAGATCTGCATCCCCGTGGTCCACAACGGGTTCCCGCCCGAGTCGGTGGCCGTCTGTTCGAGCACGATGACGGCGGCCTTGCCCTTGTCCCACACGTCGGCCACCCGCGAGGACACCCGGGCCCCGCCCGAGGTGGGGATCGGGGCGTGCACGGTGAGCGACTGGCCGCCGTGCAGGATCTTGCGCAGGTCGATGTCGATGCCGGGCAGGCTCAGCCCGGCCGCGGGCACGTCGCCCGCCGAGATGCCCTGCCCCGCGACGAGCGCGAATGTCGGCAGCACGCGCAGATTCTTCTCGTACACCCAGCGCAGTTCCGCCGGGTCCCGAGTGTTTTCGCCGGCGCCGAGACCGAGGTGGTAGAGCATCACGTCGCGTTCGGTCCACGACAGGTCGCGCACGGTCGGGTCCGCGGCCAGCGCCGTCGTCACGTCGATCGCCATGTCAGGCCACCGCTCCCTGTCCGGGCTCCGGGTCGCGGGGCAACCCCAGCAGCCGTTCGCCGATGATGTTGAGCTGAACGTTGGTGGTGCCGCCTGCGATCGACATGCACTGCGAATTCAGGAACATCTGTGTGTCCGACGTGCGGGGCCGGTCGCCGAGCAGGGCCCGCGGTCCCGCCCAGTCCATCGCCACCTCCCACACCTGCTGGATGTGTTCGACGCCGAGCAGTTTCGCGATCGACGATTCGGCGCCGGGTTGCCCGCCCGCGATCGAGCGCAGGGTGGTGCGCAGTGCCATCAGCCCGCCGGACTGCGCGTCGCAGAGGACCTTGCCGAGCACGGTCAGCTGTTCGTCGTCGATGCCGCCGGGCAGTTCACCGGCCAGGGTCAGCAACGCCTCCCCACCGGAACCCAGCGAGGAGTCGTGCGACAGCGACACGCGTTCGTTGGCGAGGGTGGTGCGGGCCAGCTTCCAGCCGTCGCCCGGTTCGCCCACGAGGAGTTCGTCGGGGACGAAGACGTCGTCGAGGAACACCTCGTTGAACAGGGCCTCGCCGGTGATCTCGCGCAGCGGCCGGATGTCGAGGCCCTCGCTCGCCTTCATGTCGATCAGGAAGTACGACAATCCCTTGTGTTTGGGGACCGTCGTGTCGGTGCGGGCGAGGCAGATGCCCCAGTCCGCGTCCCGGGCCATCGACGTCCACACTTTCTGCCCCTGCAGCATCCAGCCGCCGTCCACCTTGGTTGCCCTGGTGTTCAGGCCGGCCAGGTCCGATCCGGCGCCGGGTTCGGAGAACAGCTGGCACCAGACGAGGTCGCCGCGCAGCGACGGCGGAACGAAGCGCTGCAACTGGACTGCGCTGCCGTGCGCGATGAGCGTGGGCACCACCCAGTTGCCGATGATCATGTCGTGCGGCTTCAGCGCGGCCGTGCGCAGTTCCTCGGCGATCACGAGCTGTTCCACGGCACCCGCTCCCCTGCCCCACGGTGCGGGCAGGTGCGGTGCGGTGTACCCCTTCTCGGCGAGGTGCGTTCTGCGTTCCGTCTCGCCCATCGACGCGGCGGCCGCGAGTTCCGCGCGGACGCCCGCTCGGATGCCCGCGGCCTCCGGCGGCAGATCGACGCCGAGCACCCGGCGGGCACCGCCCAGCGTCGCGCGGGCGACGCGCCGCCGCCAGAATGCGGTGGATCCCAGCAGGATCCGCAGCGACTGCGCGCGGCGCAGGTACAGGTGCGCGTCGTGTTCCCAGGTGTAGCCGATGCCCCCGAGCACCTGGATGCAGTCCTTGGTCACGGAGAACGCCGCGTCGGGTGCGGTGGCGCCGGCGACCGCGGCGGCGAGTGACGCCTCCGCCGTACCTGTTCCGGGACTCATCGCGCGGGCGGCGTCCCACGCGCAGACGCGGGCCTGCTCCGCGAGGCCGAGCATCCGCGCCACCCGGTGCTTCACGCCCTGGAACTGGCCGACGGGACGGCCGAACTGCCGACGCACCCTGGCGTAGTCGGCGGCGGTGGTCACGGCCCAGTCGGCGACGCCCGACGCCTCCGCGGCGAACAACGTCGCGGCCAAGTCGAGGACGCGCTGCGCATCGATCCGCAGGACGTCGGCCTCGGTGATCTCGAGGCCGGTCACCGCCGCGGTCGCGTTGCGGCGCACCACGTCGTGGCTGGGCAGGTCGGTCACGTCGAGCCGGTCGCGGGTGAGCGCCACGAACACGGTGTCGTCGCCGTCCGCGGCCGCGAGCAGGAACAGGTCTCCCACCTGCCCGCCGAGGACATACCCCGACTCACCGTCCAGCGTCACCGTTCCGCCGTCCCGGACGAGGCGCAGCGAACCCGGCTGCAGCGCCACCGCGCCGAGTGTCGTACCGTCGGCCAGCCCGGACAGCTCACCCGTGCGGCCGGACTCGTGCAGGACGGCACCGAGCAGCACGGTCGGCAGGAACGGCCCGGGCAGCAGGACCCGGCCGAGTTCCTCGGTGACCACGGCCAGGCCCACCAGCCCGCAGCCCGCACCGCCCACGTCCTCCGGCAGGTGCAGCCCCAGTACACCCAGTTCCGCCAACGACTTCCAGAACAGCGGTCGCTGCTCGGTCTTGGCCTCGACGGCCTCCCGGAGCACGGCCGGGGTCACGGTCCGCGTGGCCCAGCCTCGCACCGAGTCGCGCAGGTCGCGCTCTTCTTCGGTCAATCCCATTGTCATGTCGGCCTCGATCGTTCGGGGGTTCAGATGCGTTCGATGATGGTGGCGGTGGACAGCGCGCCACCGGCGCACATCGTGACGAGTGCAGTGGAGGCGTCGGAGCGTTCCAGTTCGTGCAGGGCGGTGGTGATCAGCCGGGCCCCGGTGGAGCCCACCGGATGTCCGAGGGCGATGGCGCCGCCGTTGACGTTCACCTTCGACAGGTCGGCGCCGTGCACCTGCGCCCACGACAGCACGACGGACGCGAACGCCTCGTTGATCTCGACGAGATCGATGTCGCCCAGCGCCATTCCGGCGCGATCGAGGACCATCCGTGTCGAGTCGATCGGTCCGTCGAGGTGGTAGTAGGGGTCGGAGCCGACCATGCCGGACGCGACGATCCTCGCCCGCGGCCGAAGTCCGAGTTCGCGGGCACGATCCTCGTCCATGAGCAGGACCGCGGCGGCGCCGTCGCTGATCTGGGACGAGTTGCCCGCGGTGTGGATGTGGCCGTCGATCACCGGCTTCAGTGCGGCCAGGGCGTCGGCCGTCGTCTCCCGCAGCCCGCCGTCCCGGGTGACGACCGCGGATTCACCGGTGGGTGTGCCCGCCTTGTCCACGACGGGGGCGGTGACCGGCACGATCTCGCGGTCGAATCGTCCTTCCGCCCAGGCCTGTGCGGCGCGTCGTTGCGATTCGAGGCCGAGGGCGTCGACGTCGCCGCGCTTGATCCCGCGCAGGTCGGCGATCCGCTGGGCCGAGGTGAACTGGTCGCCCATGTCGATCGACCAGTCGCCGGGGTACGGGTTGCCCGTCTCCGGCGTGGCGGCCTGGCCGAGGAACACCCGGCTCATCGCCTCGACACCGCACCCGATTCCGGCGGAGATCTGGCCGGACGCGATGAGACCCGCCACGACGTGTACGGCCTGCTGGGACGATCCGCAGGCGCAGTCGATCGACGTGGCCGCCGTCGTGTACGGCAGTCCGGCGTGCAGCCACGCCTGCCGGGTCACGTTGTTGGACTGCTCGCCGGCCTGGGTGACGCATCCGCCGACGATCTGCCCGACGTCCTGCGGGGCGACACCGGCCCGTTCGAGGACGCCCCGCTGCGCGGCGCCGAGCAGTTCGGCCGGGTGCAGTCCGGACAGCGCGCCGCGCCGGCGCCCGATCGGTGTCCGTGCCGCGTCGACGATGACGGCGTTGCCCATGTTCCGCTCCCTTGGGTTCTTCTGGCTCGCGGACACGTCCGCGGCTCATTTTTGGAATTTATTCTATTTCTTGGAAGACAGCGATGCCCTTAGTCATGCGAAGGACGGATTCCGACTCGACTCAGCAGTCAGGAATGAATGTCACTTCGGGGGCGCCGGGGAGGCGGCCCCGGCCTGGCAACCGGTCAGCGGTGCGACAGACCGACCAGCAGCAGGTCGCACGCCTTGCGGATGTCCGATTCGGCGTCGGGGATGGTGACCCGGCCGTTGAGGCAGGACTGGATCACGCCGAACCACAACTGCACCAGCAGGCGCAACGCCGTCAGATCCTCCTCCGTCGGGTGTTCGATCCCGGCGGCGTCCAGCATGATCTGCCGGAACGCGCGGTCGACCTTCCCCGCGTCCGGCACGGACGCCACGTTGGCGGTGCTCGTGGACTGGATCATCGCCGTGGACAGCGCCGGGCGGCGCAGCAGACCGCGGGTGGCCCGGACGAGCACGTTGTACACCGCGTCCTGCGGCGATTCCCCCGGCGGCGCGCTCTTCTTGAAACCGGCACCCATCCGGTCGATCTGATCGACCATCACCGCGACGAACAGGTGCGTCTTCGACGGAAAGTAGCGGTACAGCGTCCCGATCGCGACGCCGGCGCGTTTGGCCACCTCGTGCATCTGGACGCGGGCGAGTTCCTTCTCGGTCGCCAGTTCGACGGCGGCCTCGAGCATGCGGACGTGGCGGGCCCGCTGTTCCTCCGAACTCGGTTCGGCAGCGTCCCGCACTTCGGCGATTCTCGGCACCCTCGATCCCCCTTCACTCCGCAACAGCCCCGGATCCGGTGTCGATTCTCGCACCGGATCGGCAAAGCTTCGAATTTCGTCCGGTGAGTGGGACCGCACGTGCCGCACGCCGCCCGGATGCGATTGCGTGAACCCCGCGACTGGACCGTCAGTCACCACAGACCATCAACGGAGGAAACGACGATGCAGGACTGGACAACCGAGTGCGACGTGCTGGTGGTCGGTTCGGGGGGCGGCGCCCTGACCGGCGCGTACACGGCCGCTTCGCAGGGTTTGCGCACCCTCGTCCTCGAGAAGACCCCACTGTTCGGCGGCACGTCCGCGTACTCGGGGGCCGCGGTGTGGCTGCCGGGCACCGCGGTGCAGGAGCGCGCCGGGATCGGCGACTCCACGGACAAGGCGCGCACGTACCTGCGCGCGGTGGTGGGAGACGAGGAGATCGACCGCCAGGAGGCGTACGTCAGCACCGCCCCCGAGGTCGTCGACCTCCTCGAACGCGATCCCCACATCGAGTTCGAGTGGCGCGCATTCCCCGACTACTACAAGGCGCCCGGCCGCATGGACTACGGTCGCGCGATCAACCCGCTCGACCTGCCGGGCGACGAGGTCGGGGAACTTCGTGAGGTCATCCGGCCGGAGGCCGACGTCGACCGGGCCGGCGAACCGCATCCCGAGGGAACGCTGAACGGGGGCCGTGCCCTGATCGGCCGTCTCCTCATGGCCCTGTACGGCACCGGGCACGCGGAACTGCGCACGGAGACCGCGGCCCGCTCGCTCATCGTCGAGGACGGCCGGGTCGTCGGAGTCCTGGCAACGAACGCGGCCGGTGAGACCATCCGCATCCGGGCGACGCGCGGCGTGCTGCTCGCGGCGGGCGGCATCGAGGGCAGCGCGGCCCTGCGCACCGAGAACGGAACGCCCGGCCGGGCGGAGTGGAGCATGGGCCCGCGCGGCGCGAACACCGGTGACCTCCTGCAGGCGGCGGTGGAGGTCGGCGCGGACACCGCGCTGCTCGACGAGGCGTGGTGGTGCCCCGGCGTCGAACTTCCGGACGGCTCCGGCGCTTTCATGGTGGGTGTGCGCGGCGGAATTCTGGTCGACACGTCCGGAGAGCGGTACCTCAACGAGTCGCTGCCGTACGACCAGTTCGGCCGCGCGATGATCGAACACGGCAGCGCCGCGTCCTACCTCGTCTTCGATTCGAAGGAGGGCGGGCCCGTGTTGCCTGCCATCTCCATTCCGCAGATCTCCGCCGAGAATCACCACGCGGCGGGCACCTGGGTGTCGGCGGACACGGTCGAGGAGCTCGCGGAGAAGATCGGCGTTCCCGCAGACGCTCTGCGCCGCACCGTCGAACAATTCAACGACTTCGCCAAGCACGGCGTCGACGAGGCGTTCCACCGGGGAGAGGATCCGTACGACAACTTCTTCTGCCCGCCCGGCACGGGTGCGGACGCCCCGCCCAACCCGGCGCTGAGCCCGGTGTCGCAGGGCCCGTTCCATGCGGCCCGCATCGTGCTCAGCGACCTCGGCACCAAGGGCGGCGTCCGGACCGACGCCGACGCCCGCGTCCTGCGCGCCGACGGCTCCCCCATCGACGGGCTGTACGCGGCGGGCAACACCAGTGCATCGCTCAGCGGCCGGTTCTACCCGGGTCCCGGCGTGCCGCTCGGCACTGCGATGGTGTTCTCCTACCGGGCAGTTCAGCACATGCGGGGCTGACTACACGAGGTTGTCCTCCACCGGGAGCCCGAACGCACCCCTGCCGAACAGGGCGAGGGCGCGTTCGGGCTCGTTGGCCACGTGCGCGCTGCCCGCGTGGGCGTCGCGCCACGACCGTTCGATCGCGTTGCCGCGGAACAGCGAACTCCCGCCGGCCGTCTTGACCAGCAGGTCGATCGCCTCGAGGGCACGCTCGGTGGCGCGAACCTGATCGCGGCGCACCCGCAGGCGCAGGCCCATGGGGAGTTCCTCACCGGCCTCGGCCAACTCCCACAGTTCCCGCACGTTGCGATCCATCTGCAGGATTGCGGCATCGATCTCGGACGCCGCCCGGGCGACCGCGACCTGGGCGAACTGGTCGTCGACGAATCGGCCGCCACCGAGGCTGAGCCGCACCCGGTCCCGCATGACCGTGAGATACCGCTCGTAGCATCCTGCGACGATGCCGACCCCGGGCGCCGCGACGGCAGTGGTGAAGAGGGTGGCGAACGGCAGCCGGTACAGGGGTCCGCGGTTCACCTTCTGCCCGGGTCCGTGCAATTGCGCCGTCTCGTAGTTCCTCTTGATCCGGTAATCGGGAACGAACACGTCCCGGGCGCTGATCTCGTTGCTGGCGGTGCCGCGCATCCCCACCACGTCCCACACGTCGTGGATGCGGTAGTCCGACCGCGGCACCAGCGCGGTCACGAAATCGACTGGGCGGCCCTGGGTTCCGACGACCATCGCGCCGAGCAGCGCCCACGACGCGTGCTCGCAGCCCGAGGAGAAGCCCCACTCCCCCGTCAACCGGTAGCCGCCGTCGACCGGGACGAGCCGCCCGACGGGTGCGTAGGCCGACGACACGAGCACCGAATCGTCGTGGCCCCACACGTCGCGTTGCGCCCGGTCGTCGAACAGGGCCAGATGCCAGGGGTGCACCCCGAGCACGGACGCCAGCCAGCCCGTCGAGCCGCACACCCCGGACACGGCGCGCACCACCTCGTAGAAGTGCACCGGATTGCTCTCTGTGCCGCCGTACCGCCGGGGCTGCAGCATCTTGAACAATCCCGTGTCGCCGAGTTCACGGATCACCTGCTCGGACACCCGCCGCGACTCGTCGACCTTGTCCGCGCACTCCGCGATCGTCGGCAGCAGCCCGCGGACCGATCTGAGGACCTCGTTCGTCATCTGTCGGAGGGTAGGGCGATCGCACCCGCGCGTGGATATGCATCTCGCTCAACGGGAAACGCCGCCGCCCGCGCGGTCCCGTCCAGTGGGACCACGCGATGCGGGCCGTTCACGCTCACTTAGCGTGCAGGGCACCGCACAAGCCCAGGAGAGGACGGGACGCATCGTGACCACCCAACAGTCCGAGACAGTCGAGGTACGCGAGATCGACGCCGGCGCAGCGCCCACCCGATTCGCCCGTGGATGGCACTGCATCGGATTGTCCGAGGCCTTCCGGGACGGCAAGCCGCACTCCGTCGAGGCGTTCGGCACCAAACTCGTCGTCTTCGCCGACAGTGCCGGCGACCTCGCCGTGCTCGACGGCTACTGCCGGCACATGGGCGGCGATCTGAGCCAGGGCACCGTGAAGGGCGACGAAGTGGCGTGCCCGTTCCACGACTGGCGGTGGGGAAGCAACGGCCGGTGCAAGAAGATTCCGTACGCGCGCCGGGTGCCGCCGCTCGCGCGGACCCGGTCGTGGCACGCGCTCGACCAGGACGGGATGCTGTTCGTGTGGAACGATCCGGAAGGCAATCCGCCGCCCGCCGACGTCACGATTCCCCGCATCGAGGGCGCCCTCGACGACGAGTGGACGGACTGGGTCTGGTACCGCACCACCGTCGACACGAACTGCCGCGAGGTGGTCGACAACATCGTCGACATGGCGCACTTCTTCTACGTGCACTTCTCGTTCCCCACCTACTTCAAGAACGTCTTCGAGGGCCACGTCGCCAGCCAGTTCATGCGCGGGCAGGCCCGTGAGGACATGCGCCCGCACGCGTCCGGTCAGCCGAAGATGGTCGGAAGCCGCTCGGACGCGACCTATTTCGGACCGTCGTTCATGGTCGACGACCTGACGTACCGGTACGAGACGCACGACGTCGACTCCGTGCTGATCAACTGCCACTACCCCGTCAGCGCCGACAAGTTCGTGCTGCAGTACGGCATCATCGTCAAGAAGTCCCAGGAACTCGACGGCGACGCGGCCACCGCGATGGCGAAGAATTTCGGCACGTTCATCGCGAAGGGCTTCGAACAGGACATCGAGATCTGGAAGAACAAGACCCGCATCGAGAATCCGCTGCTGTGCGAGGAGGACGGTCCGGTCTACCAGCTGCGGCGGTGGTACGAGCAGTTCTACGTCGACGTCGCCGCGGTGACCCCGCAGATGACCGAGCGGTTCGAGTTCGAACTCGACACCACCCGGCCCGTGGAATCGTGGAAGCGGGAAGTGGACGAGAACCTCGCACGGAAGGCGCGCGCAGCCGATGCAGCCGCTGCAGTGCACTGAGTGCGGCGCGCGGGTCCTGGTCCGGAAGAACAGCTGGGAGCACACCTCCATTCAGTGGGACGACGCGGCCCGCTCCCGGTGCCGTGAGATCGGCGGCTCCGGACCGGGACGCCCCGGCGCTCCCCGGGAAGGGTGCGCGGCGCTGACCGCGTCGATCGCCCGGGCCGCGCAGGCGGGTGCCGTCCCGGTGCGCGATCCCGACCCCGTACCGACTCCCGTCGTTGTCCACTGACACCATTCCCGAAAGGACACATCATGATCGACATCGATCACTACGGACCGTGGGCGGTGATCGCAGGCGGCTCCGAGGGCGTGGGAGCGAGCTTCGCCGAGGAACTCGGCCGAGCGGGAATCAACCTCGTGCTGATCGCCCGCAAGCCCGGCCCCCTCGAGGAGACCGCCGGCAAGGTGCGCGCGCACGGCGTCCTGGTGCGCACCCTCGCGCTCGATCTCCTCGACCGGGACGCCCTCGACCGGATCCGCACGGCCACCGACGACGTCGAGGTCGGGCTGCTGATCTTCAACGCCGGAGCCAACAGCTACGGGCACGAATTCGTCAGCGGAGACCTCGCCGGCTTCCAGCGAGTCATCGACCTGAACATCACCTCTCAACTGCACCTGTCGCAGCACTTCGGCGCGAGGATGAAGGACCGCGGCCGGGGCGCGGTCGTGCTGGTCGGTTCGCTGGCCGGCTATCTGGGGTCGGAAGACCAGAGCATCTACGCCGCATCGAAGGCATTCGGCCGGATCTTCGCGGAAAGCCTCTGGCTCGAACTGGCGCCGTTCGGGGTTCACGTGGTCGAACTCGTTCTCGGCGTCACCCGCACGCCGGCAATGGTCCGGGCAGGCCTGAACTTCGATCTGCCGGGGATGAAGGTCGCCGAGCCCGAAGACGTTGCCCGGGAGGGACT